>JBBRID010000147.1:0-8551 GCA_038221635.1 Burkholderiales bacterium | reverse complement strand
GTTCGACGTTTTCGGCGTCGATGCGGAGACCGTCTGGACGATTGGCGAACGCGGCGTCATCCGGGCCAGCGCGACCGGGGGTGATTGAGCCACGCAGTGGAGCACAGGAATTTCTGAAGCCGTCGACGAACGACCGCGTGGCGGGATCGATCTCGGGCAGCGTCCTTACACAGGCGTCGCGGCCCCGCAGACCACCGACAGCGACGCCAAACTGGAGTAGCCTTCGCTGGAATGAAACCTGAAGAGATGGCTCCATGCCGGCACTGATCGCCGGCGCCACCGGCCTCGTCGGCGCTGAACTGGCCCGGCACTGGAGCGGCCCTGGTGACCTGTCGATGTTGCTGCGCAAACCTGGCACCGGGCCCGTCGGTCCGCGCCTGCGGCCCTTGGAGGTGGACTTCCGGGCCCTGCCCGCGCTGCCCGTCGCCCAGGAAGCCTTCTGCTGCCTGGGCACCACGATCAGTCAGGCCGGCTCGCAGGCGGCCTTTCGTGCGGTCGACTTCGACACCGTACTGGCGTTCGCACGCGCGGCACGGGCGGCTGGAGTCGGACGTTTCGGCGTCGTTTCGGCGCTGGGGGCTGACAGCCGTTCCAGCAATTTCTACAGCCGGGTCAAGGGTGAAGCCGAAGCCGCGTTGACGGAACTGGCCTTCGACAGCCTGGTCATCGCCCGGCCCTCGCTGCTGGCCGGCGACCGCGAGGCGCTGGGCCAGCACCGGCGGCTGGGCGAACGGCTGGGTTTGGCCCTGGCGCTGCCGCTGGGCCGACTGGTGCCGGCGGCCTGGCGGCCGATCCAGGCTGCCCATGTTGCCCGTGCGCTGTTGCGCGCGGTGCGTGAAGGTCGGCCGGGCCAGCGGGTGCTGAGCTCGGCCGAGATGCAGATTCTGGGAATCCCATGAAGATCAGCTTTCTCGGAGCCACCGACGGCGTCACCGGTTCACGCCATCTCGTCGACACCGGCACGCAGGCGCTGCTGCTCGTGCTGCAGCGGCTGAAACGCGGGCGTGTGCTGCACCACCTGAAGGCGATGGCGCCCGACCCCCGGCATGCCATCGTGCTGCCCGGCTGCCAGGCCAGTGGCACCCGCGACGCGCGCCTGCTGGCGCGAGAACGCGAGGTCAAGATCAATGGCGAATGGGTTGCGGTGCGGGCAGAGGTGTCGCAGCTGCAGGGATTCTCGGGCCATGCCGACGCCGACGAGCTGGTCGACTGGGCACGGCGCCTGCACCAGCCGCCGCGGCGGACCTTCGTCGTGCATGGCGAACCCGACGCCGCGGACACGCTGCGCGCGCGCATCCAGCGCGACCTGGGCTGGACGGTGCGGGTTCCCGGCTGCGGCGAAACCGTGGAGATCTAGTCCCGCGCATGGCGACCCCGGACCTCTGGACCAGCGCCACCGGCCTGGCAGCGGCGCTCGGCGGCGGCTTGCTCATCGGCCTGGAGCGTGAACGCCGCAAGCGCGGCGTCGAACTGGGCCCGCGCCGACCACCGGCGGGCATCCGCAGCTTCGCGCTGGCCGCCCTGGGCGGCGGCATCGCGCAGACGCTGCAACAACCGCTGCTGGTGGCACTCGGCGCGGCGATGGTGGCGGTGCTGGTCGGCGTGGCTTATTGGGCAAGCCGACAGCCGGCCGGGTCGGGAGAGCCGCCGGTCGACCCCGGGCTGACCACCGAGCTGGCGCTCTTCGTCACCTACCTCGTCGGCGTGCTGGCGGTGCAACAGCCTGTGCTGGGCGCGGGGGCCGCGGCAGTGGTGGCCGCACTGCTGGCCGCTCGTGAACGCCTGCACCGCTTTGCCACGCGGGCGCTGAGCGACGCCGAATGGCACGACGCATTGCTGCTGGCGGCCCTGATGCTGGTGCTGCTGCCGCTGGCGCCGGTCACGCCGCTGCCCTGGCTGGCCGGCCTGGCACCGCGTACGCTGCTTGGGCTGATGACGCTGATCCTGGCCTTGCAGGCGGCCGGACATTTCGCGCTGCGGCTGCTCGGTCCGCAGGTCGGGCTGGCGGGGTCAGGGGCGATGTCGGGCTTCGTCTCCAGCACCGCGACGATCGCGTCGATGGGCGGACGTGCGAAGGCCGAGCCCGCGCTGGCTGCGGCCTGCACGGCCGGTGCGATCTTTTCCACCGCAGCCACGTGGGTGCAGGTGATGCTGCTGCTGGGCGCCACCGCACCGGCTGCTGCGGCGCGGATGGCAGCGGGCGCGGTGGCGGGGCTGCTGGCTGCAGCGCTGGCGGGCGCGTGGGTGCTGCACCAGTCAGGGGCGAACCGGACGTCGGATCCGCAGTCGCCCCCATCCAGCGCCCAGGGCCCGCTGCGCCTGCGCGAAGCCCTGCTCGTGACCCTGCTGCTGACGGCGGTGGCCGCGGCCGTGACCTGGGCGCAAGCTCGCTTTGGTTCGGCCGGCCTGCTGGCCAGCACCGCGCTCGGCGCGCTGGCCGATGCCCATGCACCCGTCGCGGCGCTGGGCGCACTGCAGGCGTCTGGCCAGGTGGACACCACGACCGTTCGCGACGGAACCCTGGTAGCGGTAGCCGTCAACGCCTGCACCCGCAGCGTCACGGCCTTCGTGGCGGGGGGGCGGCGCTTCGGCTTGCGGGTGACAGCGGCCTTGCTGGTCTCGACCGCCGCGGCGGCCGGTGCGGCGCTGGGGCTGGCTTGAACAGACCAAAGCGTCCTGCCGCAACCACTCGAGCTGGTTGATCACTCCGCAAGCGAACCGGCTGCGGCCTCTTCACTCTCGATTCGGCGCCACAACGTGCGCACCATCTGCATCAGCTGCCGGGCCTCCTGCCAGCGGTCAGACAGTTCGTAGCCGTCAGCGCCGGTCATTGCATATTCCTTGGGTCCGAGCTCGCACAGGAAAGTCAGCACCGCGTCCGCCGGTGCCCGCCGACGCCAACTGCGCATGCCGTATTCCCACCAGCCCATAAACAGCTCGACCCAGTCGCGCTGATGCGGGAAGCTGATCTGGACCTGGATCTGCTCGCGGCTGGCAACGCGGCCATGGAAGCCCCAGCACTGGTCCAGCACACGCTGCATCAGAAGGTGGTTCTGGTCCGAGATCGGCCAGGCAAACTCGCGACCGACCACGTAGTGCGACAGGTCGCCGGTAAGGCGCAGTTCAGGAAATCGTTCGAGCAGGCGCAGCGTGAAATAGAGGTCCGTGGTCATGCGATCACGGTGTGTCTCGATGTGCAGGGCCACGCCGGCATCCTCCGCCAAACCGCACCATCCTTCGATCAGCGGCACACACTCGGCCAGCGTGTGTGGCCGCACGTCGGCCTGCAGGTTGAGGTGGTCGGCGCCGAAGTCCGCGACGTTCTGCAGCACCGGCACCAGGTCTTCGACGCGCTGCGGATAACACTGCGCCTGCCAGGTCAGGCCCCATTCGCGCAACTGGTTGGTGACTTCGCGTGCATAACCGCGGTCGAAGAAGCGCACGCCGGCGCCATCGAAACCGGCGTCGCGGATCATCTGCAACTTCTGCTCGAGCGGCCACTCGAAGCCATCCGGGCGGCGTTGCTCCATGGCCCACAGCGACTGGTAGACGAGCAGACGCTGCACGACGCAGGCCTTCAGTTGGCCTTGCCGAACAGCCGCGGCACCGCCAGCACGAAGTCGGCCCAGTAGGTCACGACCAGCAAGGTGACGAACAAGGGAATGTAGAACGGCAACACCGCACGCGACATTTGCGCCAGGCTGATCTTGGCGATGTCCATCATGATGAACAGGATCACGCCGAAAGGCGGCGTCAAGGTGCCGATCAGCAGGTTGACGATCAGGATGATGCCGAAATGGACCGGGTCGATGCCGAGTGCCATGATCAGCGGGAACAGGGTCGGCGTGGCGATCAGCAGGATCGCCGTCGTCTCCATCAGGCAGCCGATGATCAGCAGCGCAACGTTGATGATGGCCAGGATGACGTATTTGTTGTCGGAGATCGACATCATGAACTGCGCCAGCTTCATCGGCGCCTGCGAGG
Organism: Burkholderiales bacterium; assembly: GCA_038221635.1. Classification (GTDB taxonomy): domain Bacteria; phylum Pseudomonadota; class Gammaproteobacteria; order Burkholderiales; family Burkholderiaceae_C; genus Ideonella_A. The sequence goes on along the minus strand of JBBRID010000147.1, from coordinate 4,567 downwards.
TGGCGACGATCCAGCCGAACGGCACGGCGCAGGCGATGATGAAGACCAGCACGCCACAGGTGACCAGGGTCTCGCGCAGCGCGTCGACAACATCGCGCAGGCTCAATTCGCGCTGCAGGAAGCCGAGCCCGGCGGCGTAGACCACGGTCAACGCGCCGAGCTCGGTTGGAGTGGCCACACCGGCGAGCAGGCCGACGGTCAGCAGGATGGGCGCCGCCAGCGCCGGTACTGCCCGCACGAAGGTGCGGCCGAGTCGCGGGTAAGACATCGGCACCGTCGGCGGCGCGACCATGCGGCCGGTGCGCACCAGCCAGTAGATCGTCACCATCAGCGTGGCGCCCATCAAGATGCCGGGCAGGAAGCCGGCCAGGAACATCTCGGCCACCGACACCTGCACCATCACGCCATAGACGACCATGATCACCGAGGGCGGAATGATCGGGCCGATGATCGACGAGGCGGCGCTGATCGCCGCTGCAACGGCCGGGTCGAATCCCTCCTTGCGCATGGCGTTGACCTCGACCACGCCGAGCCCTGCGGCGTCGGCCTGGGCCACACCGCTCATGCCGGCGAAGATCATGCTGGCGACGACGTTGACGTGTGCCAGGCCGCCGCGGATATGACCCGACAGCGCCGCGGCGAATGCGAAGATGCGGTCAGCGATGCCGGCGCGGTTCAGCAGGTGGCCAGCCAGCACGAACAGCGGAATGGCGATCAGCACGAAGCTGTCGAGTCCGGTACCCATGCGCTGCACGACGATGGAAAGCGGAATGGGTTGGGTCAGCGTGATCGTGACGATCGACGACAGCGCCATTGCGATGGCCACCGGCATCTGCAGCACGATCAGCACGCCGAGCAGGCCGAAGAGCATCAGCAAGGTCACAGCGGACCCGCCATCGGTGCAACTGCGGTCGGCGTGGCAGACGGGCGGCCGCCGAAAACCGCCAGATCATCGAACAGCAGCCACAGCGTCGTCAACGCCATCGACGCCGACGAGAGCGTGAGCGGCAGCGAATAGAACCAGCTGCGCGGCAGCTCGATGGGCAGTGAAATGGTGCTGGAGCGGCCTTCGACGCCCATCACCTTGATGCCCTGCTGCACCAGCACCACCAACGTGCCCAGCATCAGCAGCCACACCAGCACACGCATGGCCGCCGCCGCACGCATCGGCAGGTGACTGCCGAAGGTGGCGATGAAGATATGGCGGCCCTTCTTCAAGCCAAGACTGGCGCCCACGAAGACCATCCAGATGAAGGCGTAGGTCGCGGTCTCTTCGACCCAGGCAATCGGTCGGTTGAGCGCGTAGCGCGTGAAAACCTGCACCGTGATCGAGACCACGATCAGCAGAATCAGCGCGATGCCCAGCCCCTGCTCGATGACGCCGATGCGATCGAGCAGGCGCTTGTAGTGGGTCAGCATCGGCTCAGAGCTTCTGGATCTGGTCCCACAGGCCGGCGGACCAGGCGCCATCCTTCTCCATTTTGGCCACGCCGTCCTTGGCACGCTGCTGAATGGGTGCCTTGTCGATCTGCGTCACCTTCGCACCTTCGGCAGCCATCTTGCGCACCACCTCCTCGGTTTCCGTCTGCGCTGTCTTGCGCGTGTTGAGCACCGCCTCGACCGCACAGTCGCTGACCTGCTTCTGCAGCTCGGGGCTCAGTGCGGTGTAGGCCTTCTCGTTGATCGTGATATGCGCAGACGACATCAGGTGGTCGGTGCGGATGACGTTCGGCGCAGCCTCGTGGAACTTGGCTGAATAGGCAGACGAGATCGGACCTTCGGCAGCCTCGATCACGCCGGTCTTCAGACCCAGATAGATCTCGCCCCAGGCCAGCCGTGATGGCCGCGTGCCCAGTGTCTCCCACAGCGTCAGGTAAGTCTTGATTTCAGGCACCCGCATCTTCACAGCACTCAAGTCACTGAGCGAAGCTACCGGCTTCTTGGCAAACAGGATGCGCGGCTGCGTCGGCGCGGCAGCCAGGATGCGCAGGCCCTGCTCCTTGCGCAGCTTCTCGGCCATTGCCGCGTAAGTCGGGCTGTCGAGGAACTTCTGCATGTGGTCGGCATCCCGGAAGGTGAAGCCCCAGGCCAGGATGGCGTAGTCCTTGACCCAGTTGGCATACCAGTCGAGCACGTCACCGTAGATTTGCACCGAACCCTGCATCGTCTGCTCGATGACCTGCACGTCGCTGCCCAGTTGCTCGCCCTGGATGAAATTCACCTTCAGTTTGCCCGCCGCCTTGTCATTGACACAGGCCGTGAAACGCAGGTTCTGCCGATCGAGGATCGATCCGATGGCGTCCGAGCCGCCGAAGGTCAGCACGGTCTGCGCCTGTGCGCTGGCGGCAAGCAGACACAGGGCGGCCAGCAGCGCTGGCCGGAGAGGTAATTTGGGCATGTCGTCTCCTGGGATGTTCGTTTCAGTGGGACTGGGGCTGCGTCAACATCGGCGCGGCGTCGAAGTAGCGGCTTTGCAGAGCCGTCTGGTTTTCGTAAATGGAACCCTGGTGTTGCGCGGGCGGCAGCGGCATGCGGATCGGGCAATCGACGGTGCGCGGAACCACGGTCGGCTCGCCGACGAAAAGCCGCGAATTGAACTCGTCCCAATCGGGAATCCCGAGCAGTGGAAAGGCGTCTGCAGCGCAGAACTCGTAGAGCAGCAAGTTGCGCGAATGGGCCGAGCGGTTCTGCGCCGAGCCATGCACTGCGCGCACGTGGTGGAAGGAACACGAACCGGCCGGCGCGAGCAGCGGCCGGGCCTGCGAGAAATCGAGCCCGTCGCGCCCGGGATCCATGGCGCCGCAGAAACGGCCGTCGCCGCCATGGTGATCGAATGTTGGCCCGCGGTGGCTGCCCGGCAGCACCATCAACGGGCCGTTGTCTTCGGTCGCATCGTCGAGCAGCACGCCGACGGCCAACACGTCGTCATTGGTGTGCGGGTAAAAAGCCCAGTCCTGGTGCCACTCCACCGGTGAGCCGACCTCCGGCGCCTTCAGGTTGAGCTTGGAGCCGTGCAGGCGCACCCCGCTCGGACCCAGCAGCGCCGACAACACCGCGAGCAGCCGCGGTGAACGAATGAACTCGGCAAACACCGGATGCAGCAGGTGCGGCTTCTTGATGCGGCGCACTCGCGGCTGCTGCTTGCTGTGCGTGGGTTCGAGGTCATAGACCTCGTCGTGGGTGTGCACCGCGCGGGCGCTTTCGATCAGCTCGGCAAGGACCTGCTTCATCTGCTGCCGCATGGGGTCATCGAGCAGACCCTCGACGACGATGACCCCGTCGCGGTGGTATCTGGAGACGACTTGGGGGTCGAATTCGGGCATGAGCCGCTTCCGGGTTCAGGTGGAGATGAGGCGCGATGGTAGCGCTAACATTGATGCTCGACGACAATCCCTCACCTGTCAACCACCACTTACCCTGAGACCCACTGCACATGTCCGAGCCATCGCCGGTGCGTCGCCGTCGCAGCCGCGCCTCGAGCCCGGACATTGTTCGAATGGAGGACGTGGCGCGCGCCGCTGGCGTCTCTGCGATCACGGTGTCTCGGGCCTTGAACGCACCCGAAAAGCTGTCGGCCGAAACCCTGCGTACGGTGCGTGCTGCCGTCGAGAAGCTTCGCTACGTTCCGAATCTGAACGCGGGCAGCCTGGCTTCGAACCGCTCGCGCACGATCGCGATCATCGTGCCGACCGTCAGCCACTCGATCTTCTCGGAGACCGTCGATGGCTTGGCGCAAGCGCTCGCTCCCCAGCATTACCAGCTGTTGCTCGGCCAGACCCACTACCGTGCCGACGAGGAAGTGGCGCTGGTCAAGGCCTTTCTGGGCCGCCGCGTCGAGGGCATGGTGCTGACTGGCGTGAATCACGGCCGCGGCGTGCGCAGCGGCCTGTTGCGGGCCGGTATCCCGGTGGTTGAAACCTGGGACTTGAGCGAACGCCCCATCCACATGGTGGCCGGTTTTTCCAACCATGCCGCCGGTCAGGAGGCTGCACGCTATCTTGCTGGCCGAGGCTATACCTCACTCGCCTTCATCGGCGGCAGCGACGACCGTTCATCGGACAGGCTGCAGGGGTTTCGCGAGGGCGCACGCGACAGCGGACTGGGCGATGTCGTGGTTGCCTTGGTGCCGCCGCCGTCCGCTCCGGCCGAGGCCGGTGCAGCGCTGGCCGATCTGCTCTCGCGTGGTACACCACGCGCCCTGTTCTGCAGCAACGACATGCTGGCCGCGGGCGCAATTTTCGAATGCGCGCGACGCGGCATTGCCGTGCCCGGCCAACTGGCCGTCATGGGCTTCGCCGACCTGCCGATCGCGGTCTCGATCGAACCCAGCTTGACCACCATGCAGGTGCGATCGACCGAAATGGGTCGCCGCGCGGGCGATATGTTGCTTCGCCACCTGCACACCGGCAGCGTTTCGAAGGGGGTCGAGGACCTGGGCTTCTCGGTGGTGCAGCGTGGCAGTGCTTGAACCCGACGCGACCGTGCGGCCCCCGCTTCCACCAAGGGCTACCAAGGGTTCCTCGCCCGCAGTGCTCATCGCCGGCAACGAGACCATTCACATCCTCCG
>JBBRID010000146.1:0-8552 GCA_038221635.1 Burkholderiales bacterium | reverse complement strand
TGATCATCGGCGTCTTCTCGGCCTTCATCGTGTACGACCTGAAGCGCGTGAAGGACGGCCTGGAAACCAACTACATCAGTGCAACGCTGGGTGTCTACCTGAGCGTGTACAACATCTTTCAGTCGTTGCTGGCACTGTTCGGCATCGCCGGCAGCAGTGATTGAACATACTTCGCTGCGTCTAAGTTGATTGATGCGGGGCCTTCGGGTCCCGTTTTTATTGGTGGGTCCCGCAGTTCACTGAATCAGATCGAAAACCGCCATGCTCTCGACGTGAGCGGTATGCGGAAACATGTTGACCGCACCCGCAGCCACGCAGCGGTAGCCGGCCTGAAAAACCAGCAGGCCGGCATCGCGTGCCAGGGTGGCCGGGTTACAGCTGACATAGACGATGCGTAGCGGTAGACGATCGACACGACCGGCCAGGTGCAGATCGGCCAAGGCCTTGGACAGCGCGAAGGCGCCCTCGCGAGGTGGATCGACGAGCCATTTGTCGAAACGGCCGAGCGCGAGCAGATCGTCGCTTGTCAGCTCGAACAGGTTTCGCACCTCGAAGCGCGTGTTCGCCGACAAGCCGTTGCTCTGCGCATTGTCCCGAGCCCGCAACACCATCGCCTCGCTGCCCTCGATGCCCAGCACCTCGGCGGCCCGGGTCGCGATCGGCAGCGTGAAATTGCCGAGACCGCAAAACCAGTCGATCACTTCTTCGCCGGGCTGTACGTCGAGCAGCCGCATCGCCCGGCCGACCAGCGTGCGGTTGATCGCGTGATTGACCTGCGTGAAATCGGTCGGCTTGAACGGCATCGTGATTCCGAACTCAGGCAATGAGTAGGCCAGCTGCGGCCCACCCTCATCGAGCAGGCGAACCGTATCCGGTCCTTTGGACTGCAGCCACCACTGCACGCCATGCGAGGCTGCGAATTCGCGTAACCGGGCCAGATCGGCATCGGTCAACTGCTCGAGGTGGCGCAGCACCAGCGCCGTGACGTCGTCGCCGATCGCAACCTCGATCTGCGGCACTCTGTCGCGTTGGTCCATCGACGCGATCAGCGCCCGCATCGGAAGCAGCATCGAACTGAGGTGTTGCGGCAGCACTTCACAACTGTCCATGTCGGCCACATAGCTCGACTTGCGCTCATGAAAGCCGATCAGCACCTTGCCCTTCTTGACCACATGCCGCACCGACAGTCTTGCCCGGTAGCGGTAGCCCCAAGCCGGTCCCTCGATCGGGCGCAGCAAACGTTCGGCTTTCACCTTGCCGAGGTGCCACAAGGCATCTTCGAGCGCTCGCTGTTTGGTCGCCACTTGGGCAGCCACATGCAGATGCTGCATCTTGCAGCCACCACAGAGGCCGAAATGAGGGCACTGCGGACGCACCCTCTGGCTGCTCTCCCGGCGGCTTGCCAACAGCGTGCCCTGCTCCCACTGGTTTTTGCGCCGATGCACCAGCACGCGAACCTGCTCTCCGGGCAAGGCGCCTTCGATGAAAACTACCTTGCCTTCGGCGTTGTGCGCCACGCCCTGCGCTTCCAGGTCGAGCGACTCGACCAGCAGCCATTCCTGCGAATCCGTCATCCGGCAGGCGTCAGCGCGCAGGCAGCAGCTTGGCGGGGTCGATCGGCTTGCCCTGCTTGCGGATTTCGAAATGCAGTTGCACGCGCTCGGCGTCGGTCGAACCCATCTCGGCTATCTTCTGTCCGCGCTTCACGTTCTGATCTTCCTTGACCAGCAGCAGCTGGTTGTGGGCGTAGGCGGTCAGGTAGGTATTGTTGTGCTTCAGGATCACCAGGTTGCCGTAGCCGCGCAGGCCCGAGCCGGCGTAAACAACACGACCATCTGCTGAGGCCAGCACTGGATCGCCTGCTCGGCCGGCAATCGCAAGCCCCTTGTTGCGACCCTCGTCGAAAACCGTGACGACATTGCCGCCGGCAGGCCAGGCCCAGTTGATATGTTCGTCACCTTCGCGCGTGGTCGACGGTGTGGCGATGGGCAACGGCGTCGACGTTGCAGGGGACGAGGCTGCCGCTGCAGGTACCGTAGCGACCAGGGTCGGATCCTTGCCGGCATCGAGCGGGCGCGATTCGACCTTCGGTGCCGTGATCGGGCGCGTGCCGGCTTGCGAGGGGTCGGTGCTCGGTGACACCACCCGCAACACCTGACCAACCTCGATCAGATTCGGATTCTCGAGCTCGTTCCAACGCACCAGATCTTTCCAGTTCTGGCCATTGTCGAGGCCGATCCGGATCAGCGTATCACCCGGCTTGACCGCGTAGTAGCCAGGCTTGCCGAGGTTCTCGATGCCCGGCAACGGCTTGACGGCCTCCACCGCGACAGCACTTGCGGCGGAAGCCGCCGGCGCAGCGGAAGTTGCCTTGGTCGGCGCCCGATCTTCGACTGGGGCACGGCTGCCCGATGCGCAGCCGGCCAGCAACAACACGGCAAGACCCAATCCGACACCTGCGCCCCGCGATGCTCGAACGAGCTGGAACAAGCGGCTTGGGCTGCGACTGGAGACGGCGCAATACATGGATTCAGGACTCATCATCGGACAAGACCCGATTTTAAAGGGACGAAGTGAACTTGTTCGTGGACGCTGCGGTGATAGCCACGCTCGTCCCGATCGACAACTACCAGCGACTGTCGCCCGCGCTCGTCCTGCAGCGGCGCCACCAGTCGCCCGCCGAGCGCCAATTGATCGAACCAGGCGGTCGGCAAAACATCACCGCCGGCGGCGGAAATGATGCTGTCGTACGGCGCATTCGGCAGATGGCCCAACATGCCATCGCCGAACACCAGACGGATTCGGTCGCGCCAGATGCGAAGCGGCTCAAGGTTTGCGCGAGCCCTTTCGTGCAGCGCCTGCAAGCGCTCGACCGAATAGACTTGGCGCGCCAAATCAGCCAGCAAGGCCGCCTGGTACCCGCAGCCGGTACCGATCTCGAGCACCTTGCCCAGACCACCCGCCTTCTGTGCGTTCGATCCGGCCAGCAGCAGCTCGATCATTCGCGCAACCACCGACGGCTTGGAAATAGTCTGGCCATGCCCGATCGGCAGGCTGGTATCTTCGTAGGCCTGCGGAACGAAGGCCGAATCGACGAACAGATGCCGCGGTACCTGCGCCAGCGCCGCGCACACTTTCTGATCGCGCAACCCCGCCCGGTAAAGGCGTTCGACCATTTGCCGCCGCACGCCGGCCGAATCGAGCCCGGTTCCCGATGGTCTGTTGGGCCGCTCTGCAAGCGTCGCCGCGTGTTGCAGCAAGGCCTGCGGCCTCAATACCGATCGAACCGCATTGGCGACCGGCTTGCGAACCAGGCCAGCGTTTGAGTTGCCGGAGGTCGCGACGGCTCCGATCTGATCGAGCCGCAAGGGAAAGCCGCTTCGTTTGGTCGCCGCCTTGTCGCTCACGGGGTGGCCCCGGCGGCAGCTTCCCAATCGCGCCAACGGCCGAGCCCGGCGTGCTCGGTCAAATCGACCTGCAACGGCGTGATCGACACCGCCCCCTCGGCAGTGGCATGAAAATCAGTGCCCTCGCCTGCCTCGCGTGCATTGCCGGCCGAGCCGATCCAAAACATCGTGTCGCCGCGCGGGCTTTGCTGACGGATCACCGGCTCACTCGCGTGGCGCCGACCCAGGCGGGTGATCCGCCACGGCATCGAATCGGACGCTGCGTCATTGGGAATGTTGACATTGAGCAGCCAGGGCTGAGCGGCCGACACCTTCGGCAGCAGCGACTCGAGAATGCGCCGCACGGTGCGCGAGGCCGCATCGAGGTGATCCCAGCCCTTCTCGACCTGCGAAAACGCCACCGAAGGAATGCCGAACAGATAACCTTCCATCGCGGCCGCGACGGTGCCTGAATAAAGCGTGTCGTCGCCCATGTTCGCACCCTGGTTAATACCCGAAACCACCAGGTCGGGCCGCTGTGGGAGCAGACCCGTTAGCGCCACGTGAACACAGTCGGACGGCGTGCCATTGATGTAGCGGATGCCATTCGGCGCGGTATAGACCGACAGCGGGCGGTTCAGCGTCAGCGAATTTGACGTGCCGCTGGCGTTCTGTTCGGGCGCAATGACATCGAAATCGCCGAGTCCCCGACACGCCTCGATCAATGCAGCCAACCCGGGGGCGAGGTAACCATCGTCGTTGGCGATCAAGATGCGCATTTCCGCGATTGTAGGCAGACCGGCGGGCCCGCCATCGTGCCTTCGGGGCTGCTTATGATGTGCCGTTGAACAATCCGAGAGAACCCATCATGCACGCTTGGCTCTGCACGAATCCCATCGGCCCGCAAGCGCTCGAATGGACCGAGATCCCGACACCAGAACCGGCTGCGGGCGAGGTTCGCGTCGCCATCCGCGCCGCCAGCCTGAATTTTCCCGATCTGTTGATCGTTCAGAACAAATACCAGGTCAAGCCCGAGTTGCCATTCGTCCCGGGCGCCGAATTCGCGGGCGTGGTGGAAGCGGTTGGCGACGGTGTCGATGGCTTCAAGCCTGGCGACCGGGTGGCCAGCTTCGGCGGACAAGGCGGATTCGGCGACGCGACCGTGACCAACACCAACCGACTGATGCACTTGCCGGCGCAGATGTCGTTCAGCGACGGCGCAGCCCTGATGTGCACCTACGGCACCAGCCACCACGCGCTGGTAGACCGCGCAGTCTTGCGTGGCGGCGAGACCGTGCTGGTGCTGGGCGCGGCGGGCGGGGTCGGCACCGCAGCAATCCAGATCGCCAAAGCGGTCGGCGCCAAGGTCATCGCGGCCGCGTCGAGCGCGGAAAAATGCAGTTTCTGCAGCGAGTTGGGTGCCGACGAAACCATCAACTACAGCGCCGGCGACTTGCGCGAGCAGATCAAGCGAGCGACTGGCGGCAAGGGTCCGGACGTGGTCTACGACCCGGTCGGCGGCGATCTGGCCGAGCCAGTGTTCCGCTCGATTGCCTGGCGGGGGCGCTATCTGGTGATCGGTTTTGCACAGGGCGCCATCCCGGCGTTGCCGTGGAACCTGGCGCTGTTGAAGGGCGCATCGATCGTCGGCGTGTTCTGGGGCGACTTCGCCCGCCGCGAGCCGGCCGCGAGCGCCAGGGCCATGGCGGAACTCGCACGCTGGTACGGTGAGGGGAAGATCAAGCCGGTGATCGATCGGGAGCTCCCGATGGCACAACTGCGGGCAGCATTCGAACGCATGGGAAGCCGGGAGGTGCGCGGCAAGCTGGTGTTGGTCAATGAATGAGCCCGTGCGCGTTTCGGGTACAACTGTTTCATCCTGATACGATGTGACGATCAGGATCCGGAGCCACTTCGATGCCGTTGAAGGTTTTGATCGTTGAGGACAACCCGGTTGCGCGCAGCTTTCTGGCCAGGGTCGTCCGCGAAAGTTTCAGCGACGAACTGAAAATTACCGAAGTGGGCGACCTGCGCGCAGCGCGGCGGGCGATCGGCTGGACAGCGGGAAAGCCGCTGCCCGATGAGCCCTTCAAGCTGATTCTGCTCGACCTCGAATTGCCGGACGGCAATGGCCTGGAGTTGCTCGGCGAGTTGATCGGCTACCAGGCCACACGCATCGTCACGACCTTGTACTCTGACGACGAGCATCTGTTTCCCACCTTGCAATATGGCGCCGACGGCTATTTGCTGAAGGAAGACCGTTTCGAGGTGCTGGTCGAGGAACTGCAGAAAATCGTCCGCGGGCAGCCACCACTGTCGCCGGCCATTGCCCGACGGCTGCTGGTGCACTTTCGCAGCAACGATCTGCCGAGCGAGGTGGCCAGCGGCGGTTCGGCATTCGTCAGCAGCCGCACCTCGGCAGGCTCGCGCCAAACCGCAGTGATCGATCACGAACGCCTCACCCCGCGCGAAAGCGAGGTGCTGACCTACCTCAGCAAGGGCTTTACGATCAAGGAAATCGCCAACCTGATGGGAATCAAGTGGTTCACGGTCAACGACCACATCAAGTCGATCTACAAGAAACTGAATGTCTCTAGCCGTGCCGAAGCGGCCGTGCTGGCCAGCAAGCAGGGGCTGGTCTGATCGGCTAGCGCCTGCAAAGCGCAGAACGGCCGACCATGAACAGCGGATCGCCGACGTCAACCGGTGACGGCCTCGCTTCCACCGCACACCCGCCAACCCAACTCCCCCGCTCGTCCTCTGCCGAATCGACCAGCACAGCTGCATCGATTCGCGACGATCAAACTTTCGCGGGCGCGTTGTGGCGGGGCTGGCGTCTGCGTCTGCTGGTACTGGCAGTGCTGGCTGGCTGCATTGCGGCATTGACGCTGGCGCACTGGCTTGGCGAACAGACCCGGATCGATGCACGATGGCGCACCGACGCGACATCCAGCATCCAGCTCGTGTCGACCAAGGATCCGCAATTGCGGCCATTCGTCGGAAACCGCCTCGTCGCCATCGAAACAGGCGAGCGCCGCATCACATTCGACAAGCTTGCCGCATTGCAGGCCGCTCCGCGTTGGGCTGTCACCGAGGCATCGCGCAGCAGGCTGAAAGCCATGCACGACAACTTGCACGCTGCCTTTTCAGGTAATTCGGTGAGCCTCGAGTTCGACAATGCTGAATCCATACAGGTGACACCGCGGGCAGCCGGAATGGCCAGCCTGTCGATCGGCTTCTGGCTCACCTGTTCGGCGATGCTGCTGCTGTACGTGGTGGCTGTCAGCGTCCTGTTGGCCAATCCGCAGCCCCACACCCAGCTGTTTGCGTTGATCGCCACCTGCCAGGCTGGCAACATGGGTTTTCTTGCCGTGGAGACGGCCCTGCAATGGGGCTTCCCCCCAGCTCTGACGCAATTCGAGGCACCGTGGCGAAGTGGCCTGGACCTGCTGACCGCCGCCGCCATCGTTCACGTGACGAGCATCCATCCACGCCGCTTGCCGTCATCCGAGCTGCTGGCGGCTGGCGCCTGGGCGATTGCCCTGTTGTTGAGCGCGGCCTTGTTCGCCGAAGTACTGCCGCAAGCGTGGTGGTGGAGCCAGCTCACCGTCGCGTTGCTGGCGACGGTGTCACTGGTGCTGTTGACCTGGTCGCACCACATCGAAGCCCATCCCTATTCGTTGCTGCTGCGCACGGTCGGGGCGATGGCACTGGCCGCCTGGCTGATGTTGAGCGGCATCGCGGTGCTGGCTGAACGGTTGCCGGATCTGCACGTTCATTTCCAGGCCATCGGTCCGATGTTGTGGTCGATGGTGTTCATCTCACTGTTGTTGCTGGTCCCGTTTCTTTCCCATTCCCGCGTCGCGCTGCGCGAATTTGCATTGGTCGCCGGTGTCAGTACCGTCGCGGCAATCCTCGATCTGATGCTGGTCGGCTTCTTTGCCTTCGGCCCGCTCAGCTCTGTGGCGCTGACATTCTTCATCTCTATCGGCCTGTACGCCGGCGCCCGCCACTGGTTGCTCGATCATCTGCTCGGCCAGCGCAGGCTGTCGACCGAACGCATGTTCGACCAGCTGTATCGCATTGCTCGCGAAGTCGAGGTGCACCCGGGCCAAGCTCCGGTGTTGCTGATGCAGCTGCTGCAGGATCTGTTCGAACCATTGGAAGCGGGCACCGTGCCGGCCATTGCCGGTGAAATCGCCGTTGTCAAAGGTGGGGGTTCCGCCATGCTGGTACCCACCGATCTCACAGATGGCGACACCGATGCCGATCAGCCAGGCACGAGCATCGTGTTGCGGTTCGCCCGCCGCGGCCGGCGCCTGTTCAACGCCGAAGATGCCCGCCTGGCCGGCCGCATCGTCGAGCAGCTTCGGCGCGCCATCGCTTTCGATCGAGCTGTCGAACACGGCCGCATCGAGGAGCGCCAGCGCCTGGCCCAGGATCTGCACGACGACATCGGCGCACGCCTGTTGACGCTGATGTATCAATCGAAGTCGCCTGAGATGGAAGAGTACGTCCGCCACACGCTGCAGGACCTGAAAACGCTCACCCGCGGCCTCTCCACCACCGACCATCGGCTGTCCCACTCTGCCGCCGAATGGAAGACCGATCTGCATCAACGGCTGTCGGCTGCCGGCATCGTCCTCAATTGGAACTGCGACTACGACCGCGACATGGCGCTCAGTGTCGTGCAGTGGTCAGCACTGACCCGCATACTGCGCGAACTGGTCAGCAACGCGATTGCCCATGCCCGCGCCAGCCGGGTCGAGATCAATCTTCACCTGTCATACGGCGAGCTGGACTTGCGGGTCAGCGACAACGGCAACGGCCATCACCCCGATAAGTGGTCGCATGGCTTGGGCCTGGGCGGCGTGCGCAAACGAGCCAAACAACTGGGCGGCAAAGTCACCTGGCTGCAACTGCGGCCCAGCGGCATCTGCTGCGTGGTGAAGATCGAAGATTTTGCGACTCCGGGCTGACGATCTTGGCATCGCTGACCCAGGTAGAATGGACACCGACGCGGGTGTAGTTCAATGGTAGAACGGCAGCTTCCCAAGCTTCATACGAGGGTTCGATTCCCTTCACCCGCTCCAGGCAATTATCCGAAGGGTATCCACCACTGGACGTCACGGCAGCGCATAGGCGAACCCGCCCACGCCTTCATCC
>JBBRID010000145.1:0-8627 GCA_038221635.1 Burkholderiales bacterium | reverse complement strand
CGCGTCAGCACCGACCAGAGCGAATACCGCGTGCGCGGCACGGTGCACGCCAAGGTGCAGGTCAGCCAGAACGGCAAGCCGGTGCCGGGCGCGCAGGTGGCGTTCGCGGCGGTCGACGAAGGGCTGCTGGCGCTGCGCGACAACGCCTCGTGGGACCTGCTCGGCGCCATGATCCATCAGCGCGACTGGGGTGTCGAAACCAGCACCGCGCAAAGCGAGATCATCGGCCGCCGCCATTACGGGCGCAAGGCGGTCGCGGCCGGCGGAGGCGGTGGCCGCGGCGGGGTGCGCGAGTTGTTCGATACGCTGCTGATCTGGCAGCCGCGGGTCGTGCTCGATGGCAACGGCGAGGCCACGATCGAGGTGCCGTTGAACGACTCGCTGACCAGTTTCAGGCTGGTCGCGATTGCCGATGCTTCGCCGCAAAAATTCGGCACCGGCAGCACCAGCATCCGCGTCAGTCAGGATCTGCAGGTGCTGGCCGGCCTGCCGGCGCTGGTGCGTGATGGCGACCGCTTCAGCGCGATGCTGACGCTGCGCAACACCACCGCCAAGGGCATGACCATTCGGGCCAGCCTGCAGGGCACGGCGCAGATCGGCGGCGCCAATCCGGCATCGATCCCGATCACGCTGCCGGCCCGGGATGTGACCTTGCCCGCAGGCGCGGCCAGCGCCGTGAACTGGGCGGTCGAGGTGCCCGCCCAGGCGGTCAACCTGGGCTGGCAGGCCGAAGCGGTCGAGCAGGGCGGCGGCCAGGCCGTCGACCGCGTCAAACTGACGCAGCGCGTGGTCGCCGCGGTGCCGTTGCGGGTCACGCAGGCCACGCTGGAGCGCATTGAAGGATCGTTCACGATGCCGGTGGCCGCACCCGTGCAGGCGCTGCCCGCCAGCGGCGTGAAGGCCGGCGGCATCGTCGCGGCGGTGCAGCCCCGCCTGGGCACCGCCTTGCCAGGGATTCGCCGCTTCTTCGAGACCTATCCGTACAGCTGCCTGGAGCAGGAATTTGCCAAGGCAGTCGGACTGGGCGACCGCACGATGTGGAACGACCTGAGCAATCGCCTGCCGGGCTACCTGGACAGCGATGGCCTGGCGGCGTTCTTCCCGCCGCAGCCCGGCGACGCCGCCGCTGGCAGCGACCGCTTGACGGCCCACCTGATTGCCGCGGCAGACGAAGCGGGTTTCGAAATCCCGCCCGCCAGCCGGCAGCGCATGTTGCAGGGGCTGCAGGCTTTTGTCACCGGACGCATCGAGCGCCGTCTGTGGGCACCGGCGTTTGCGCGCACCCGCGACCTCGACGTGCGCAAGCTGGCGGCGATCGAGGCCTTGTCGCGGCACCAACTGGCGCAGCCGGCGATGTTGGGGTCGATCAACCTGGCCCCGAACACCTGGCCCACCGCCGCGGTGATCGACTGGTTGCGCATCTTGAAGCGGGTCGACGGCATTGCCGAGCGGGCACAGCGAAACGCCGAGGCCCAGCAGATCCTGCGCAGCCGCCTGACGTTTGCCGGCACCACGCTCAAATTCAGCACCGAGTCCACTGATGGCTGGTGGTGGCTGATGGACAGCGCCGACGCCAATGCCGCGCGGCTGATTCTGGCGGTCGTCGACGAACCCGGCTGGAAGGACGAGCTGCCGCGCCTGGTTGTCGGCAGCCTGGCCCGTCAGCAGCGCGGGGCGTGGGCGACGACCACGGCCAATGTGTGGGGCGTGCTGGCACTCGAGAAATTTTCGGCACGTTTCGAAACGACTGCGGTGGCGGGCCGCACCGAGTTCAGCATCGCCGGCGCGGGCTTGGGCGCGGGCTTGGGCGTTGTGGCAGGCAGCTCGCCGCTGTCGTTCGATTGGTCGCAGCAGCCAGCCGGCGGCGAACTGCGTCTGCCTTGGCCACTCGACGCCAGCGAGTTTCGCGCCGAGCATCGCGGTGCCGGCAAGCCCTGGCTGACCGTGCAAACCCTGGCCGCGATCCCGCTGAAAGAACCGTTTAAAGCCGGCTACAGCGTGACCCGCAGCGTGCGGGCGATCCAGCGCAAGACCGAGGGGCGGTGGTCGCGCGGCGACGTGATGCGGGTGCGCCTGGAGATCGATGCCGGCAGCGACATGACCTGGGTGGTGGTCAGCGACCCGGTGCCCGCAGGCGCCACCGTGCTCGGGTCCGGCTTGGGCCGCGACAGCGCCATTGCCAGCGCAAATGCCAGCCGCGACGAGCGGCGCGAGGGCTCGGCCTGGCTGGCTTTTGAGGAGCGCAGCCTCGAAGCCTACCGCGCTTATCACGCCTTCATGCCACGCGGCAAACACGTGATCGAATATTCGCTGCGCCTGAACAACCCGGGCACGTTCCAGCTGCCACCAACACGCGTGGAGGCCATGTATGCACCCGAAACGCATGGCGAAGCGCCGAACGCCGCGATCGAGGTCGGGCCGTGACCGGACAGTTGCTGCGAGCCATGGCGTGCGCAGCGCTGCTCGCCGTCAGCGCAACGCCTGTTATGGCATTGCCGAGCTTTGCCGAAGTCAAGGCGGCCTACCGGCCTTCGGACGTCCGCATCCTCGACCGCGAAGGCTTGCCGATACAGACGGTGCGCATCGACAAGACCGTGCGCCGCCTGGCGTGGATACCGCTGGAAGACATCTCGCCGGCCTTGCTGCAGGCCATCGTGCTGAGCGAGGACCGGCGCTTCTATGAGCACAGCGGGGTCGACTGGTCGGCGGTTGCGCGCAGTGCCTGGGCCAACGTGTGGAACAAGCGCACCAGCGGCGCCTCGACCTTGACGATGCAACTGGCCGGGCTGATCGATGACGATCTGACACGCCCGGGCGGTGGACGCAGCGTCGGCCAAAAGCTGTCGCAGATCCTGACTGCAAGACAACTCGACGCGAGCTGGAAGAAGAGCCAGATCCTCGAGGCGTATCTGAACCTGGTGGCCTTTCGCGGCGAGATGGTCGGTGTCGATGCGCTGACGCAGACCCTGTTCGACAAATTCGCCAGCGGCCTCGATCAGCAGGAATCGGCCATCACCGCCGCCTTGCTGCGCGGACCGAACGCGAGCCCGGCACTGGTCGCGCGCCGTGCCTGCGGTTTGTTGAAACATCAAGGCGCCGGCTGCCTGGGCGTCGACGTGGTGACCGAGGCAGCGTTGCAACGCAAGCCCGGCATGCCGCTGGGCGAGCAGTTGGCGCCGCATTTCGCACGTCAGCTCGAGCTGAAGGCCGGAACCGCAGCCATCCGCACCAGCCTGGATGCCCGCCTGCAGCGGCTGGCGGTTGCCAGCCTGCGCGGACAATTGCGCGAGCTGCTGGGGCGCAACGTCGAAGACGGCGCCGTGGTCGTGCTCGACAACCGCAGCGGCGAGGTACTGGCCTGGGTCGGGTCGAGCGGGCCATTGTCGGAAGCGCGTCAGGTGGATGCGGTGCTGGCGCGACGCCAGCCGGGATCGACCCTGAAGCCCTTCATCTACGGCCTGGCCTTCGAGCGGCGGCTGATCACGCCGGCCAGCCTGCTCGACGATTCACCCGCTCAGCTCGCGACCAGCAGTGGCGTGTATGCGCCGCAGAACTACGACCGCGATTTCAAAGGCTGGGTCAGTGCACGCACCGCCCTCGGTGCCAGCCTGAACGTGCCGGCGGTGCGCGTGGCGGCAATGCTGCCACCCGACATCCTGTTCAACCGCCTCAATGAATTCGGCCTCGATCTGGCCGAGAGCGGCGGGTATCACGGTTATGCGCTGGCGCTGGGCGCGGCCGATGTCACGCTGCTGGCGCTGACCAATGCCTACCGCAGCCTGGCCAATGGGGGCGTGGTCAGCGACGTGACGCTGCTGGCGCGCAACGCCGGCAAGTCGTCGCTGCGCGCTGCCCCTGGCCGGCGCGTGGCCGATGCCGCAGCGGTGCACCTGGTGACCGACATCCTGGCCGACAACAACGCCCGGCTGCTGACCTTCGGCTTCGACAGCTCACTCGCCACCCGCGGCTTCGCGGCCGTCAAGACCGGCACCAGCAAGGACATGCGCGACAACTGGTGCATCGGTTTCACCGACCGCTACACGGTGGGCGTGTGGGTGGGCAACGCCAGCGGCGAGGCCATGCACGATATCAGCGGCATCAGCGGCGCCGCACCGGTGTGGCGGACCATCGTGCAGGCGCTGCATCGTCAACGCGCATCGCAAGCGCCGGCGCGCCCCGCCGGCGTGGTGGCGACGCCGATTCGCTATCAGGCCGGTTACGGGTCAAGTGCCGACGGCGTCGAAGCCGCCCGCACCGAGTTGTTTCTGGCCGGCACCGAGCAGGCCATCGTGCGAGGCGGCAGCCAGGTCGCCGCACCCGGCCGCCAGGCCGTCGAGTTCGGCATCCACCGTCCGCGCGACGGCAGCATCTTCGCCCTCGACCCCGACATCCCCCCGCGCTCGCAACGCATCGTGTTCGAAGGCGAAGCCGGCACCTGGCTGCTCGACGGTCGGGTGATCGGCAAGGGTCGCACCGTCGACTGGGCGCCGTGGCCGGGAAGGCATCAACTCAGTCTGCGAGGGCAGGGTGGCCGCATCGTCCAGACGGTTCAGTTCGAGGTACGGGGCGCGGGTGTCAAGGCGGTGGGGCTTCAGGGGCCCAGAGTGCGATAAGCGTGGCAACTTGGCCCGAAGAGTTCAACGAGATCATGAAGTCCCGTCAGCGTAAATTTAGTCCTGCGAAATTGCATCCGAAATTCTGCCCTGAAGAGAAAATTCAATGCCGACGTGGACTTGCCCACGCCCTTGGATTTGCGGGATTGCAATAGACGGACATCACGACCAGTATTCACCCTTGCCAATTAACGTTGGGCCGCCGTCGAAAACCACTGAGAAAATGGCCGAATGCATGTCTGAGCATCGGTCACCGTCGGGTTCTTCATTCAGCTTGTGCGGCTCGCCGAGGTTGGGTGCCAGCGCACGGTCTGGGTGCTGCGGCAAGTCCGTTTTCTTTGCCAGTTGTCGGCCCAGAATTGGCAGGCATCACGCCGTCGTCGGTGCTCCGGCGCCTATAGTTTTC
Source organism: Burkholderiales bacterium (assembly GCA_038221635.1). Taxonomy (GTDB): domain Bacteria; phylum Pseudomonadota; class Gammaproteobacteria; order Burkholderiales; family Burkholderiaceae_C; genus Ideonella_A. Next base: position 3,608 of record JBBRID010000145.1, on the reverse strand, counting down.
GCTTGGCAGCCAATCGGGATTGGGACCATTGGATTTTCGGTCGGGCCCAACCAGTCATTCAACCGGACGCCCGCAAGGCTGGCTCGCTTCGGCGAGGCCGTGCAGGGCGCCGGTTAATTCAAACGTTGGGCGTCACACCTCGCTCACCCGGTTCGCGAGACAATGCAGTGTTTCCTAGCTTGGAGTTGTAAATGGAACTGACCGCCGTTCTCACTCACGCCGAAGAAGGTGGCTTCATCGCGCTGAACCCGGAGACCGGGACCACAACGCAGGGCGAGACCGTCGAAGAAGCGGTGGCAAATTTGAGGGATGCCACTGCCCTGTACCTTGCCGAGTTTCCGCTTCCCTCGTTTGGTCATCCGGTCGTCACCATGTTCACGATCCCCGAACCCGTGCATGCCTAAACTACCCCACCTCTCGGGCGCCGAAATTCAGCGTGCTCTCGAGCGTCTCGGGTTCAAGAAGGTGCGTCAGAGTGGTAGCCACGTCGTGATGAAGCGCGACTCCAAGGGCTGCGTCGTACCGATGCACGGCGAAGTGAAAATCGGCACTTTGGCTGGCCTGCTGCGCCAAGCTGAACTGGGGTCAGAAGAGTTCTTGCAAGCGCTGCGCAAGTGACGCCCAACGATTAAGGATAGATCGCGCTTGCCGCGATCTGATCCGTTTGTTGGACAAGCCCGGGCCAAGCGCGCCGGAGGTTCCGGGGGCACTGCAAATACATTCGAGTGATCCAGCCGCAAGGACTGCGCTGGGAAGCCGGAAAAAGGCATGGACCGTGGCGGACCAGGCTGAGCGGGTGCTGCAGAGTGTCGTCGAATGTGCTTTGTGCGAGGACGTGTTCGACATTCAGCCGCACCGATGCAGCGTAAGCGGCTGGGCACACCATCTTGAGTTGTCGGTAGTCGCATAGGAGCCTCGTGTCCACCTCAACTTTTGGTGGACACGTGAACACTGCGCTCTCGAAATTCGCTGATGGTCGTCGGCGGCGTCGCGTGCACAGCGACGAATTCAAGGCCGAAGCCGTTGCCGCATGCCTGCACCCGGGCGTGTCGATCGCTGCGGTGGCGATGGCCCATGGCGTGAACGCGAACCTGCTGCGGCGTTGGGTCAAGGCGAGCGAGAGCGGCACTTCGGTGTCGACGCTTGCAACTCGACCGACGGTCTGTGCGACGGCATCCTTCGTGCCGCTGCAACTGCCGCCAAGCGCTGCGGCGCCGGCGCCCGAGATCCACATCGAGTTGCGCCGCGGCGCGACCGCGATCTCGGTGACGTGGCCCAGCGGTGCGGCAGCCGAGTGCGCGGCCTGGATGCGTGAGCTGCTGCGATGATCCGCATCGATGCGATGTGGCTGGCGGTCGAACCGGTGGACATGCGTTCCGGTGCCGACCGGCTGCTGGCGCGTGTGGTGGCGGTCTTCGGCGCGGCGCAGGCCCACCACGGCTACCTCTTCGCCAATGGTCGGGGCACCCGTATCAAGCTCGTCGTGCATGACGGCTTCGGCGTGTGGTGTGCCGCGCGCCGGCTCAACCAGGGCCGCTTCGTCTGGCCCAACGACAGCACGCAAGCGGCGCTGAGTCGGGGCCAGTTCGACGCCCTCGTGCTGGGCCTGCCGTGGCAGCGGCTGGAGCACATGCAGGTCATCACGCGCGTGTAAAACGCGAGTCTGCGCCGCCGCCTGGGAAGGCCGCGCGCAGGCAATCCGAAGATGCCCCGATAGCATTGCTGCAAGCACTGCGCACAATGGGCGAATGCTCGATATTCAAGCGCTCAAGACACAGGACTTCAAGGGTCTGAGCGACAGCGCCATGGCCGAGCTGGCCGCCGTGATGCGGGCCCAGCTCGTAGTGCAGGATGAGCAAATCCAGAGAACGTCTCGGCAACTTGCCGATCGTGACCGGGCCATCAAATTCAAGGACGCGAAGATCGAGCGCATCACGTTCGAGCTCGCGCGGCTGAAGGCCTGGAAGTTCGGCGCCAAGACCGAGGCGATGAACGCCCAGCAGCGCCAGATGTTCGAGGACACGCTGGCCGAGGACCAGGCCTGCCTGGAGGCACAGCTGCAGGCGCTGCAAGGCCTGAGCGATCAATCCGGAACGCCCCCGGCAGATACCAAACGCAAGCCGCGCCGCCAGGCTCTGCCCGAGCACCTGCGTCGCGTCGACCATCACCACGAACCCGAAGACACCACCTGCCCGACACCGGATTGCGGTCAGGCGATGACGCGCATTGGCGAGGACGTGAGCGAGCGGTTGGACATCGTGCCGGCCGAGTTCTTCGTGCACCGTCACATCCGCGGCAAGTGGGCCTGCAAGTGCTGCCAGCTGCTGGTGCAGGAGCCGGTGGATCCGCAGATCATCGACAAGGGGGTGCCCACAGCAGGACTGATCGCGCACACGCTGGTCAGCCGCTTCGTGGATCACATTCCGTATTACCGGCTGGAGCAGATCAACGCGCGATCGGGCGTGCACACACCGCGCTCGACCCTGGCGTCATGGTCGGGTGCGGGTGGCGCGAGCCTGCTGCCGCTGTACGACGCGCAGCGCGAGTTCGTGCTCAGCGCGGCGGTGCTGCACGCCGACGAGACGCCGGTGAGGGTGCTGGATCCGGGCGCCGGCAAGACCGCCAAGGCCTACGTCTGGGCCTATGCCAGAGGCGAGCACGATCCGACACCGGGTGTCATCTACGAGTTCTGCGCGGGTCGAGGCTCGAAGTACCCGAGCGACTTCCTCAAGCGATGGCTGGGGACGCTGACTTGCGACGACTACAAAGGCTATGAACCCCTGTTCAAGCGCGAGGGCCTGATCGAGGCAGGTTGCCTTGCGCATGCCCGACGCAAATTCGACGAGTTGGCCAAGGCCAACGCCAGCCCGGTGGCGGAGCAGGCCATTCGGCGCATTGCGCTGCTCTACAAGGTCGAGGCCCAGGCACGCACGATGACGCCCGACGAGCGACTGGCGCACCGCGGCCAACACAGCCAACTGCTGTGGGATGGGTTGCACGCGTGGCTCAAGCTCGAACGCACCCAGGTGCCCGACGGCGGCGGCATTGCCGCGGCCATCGACTACAGCCTCAGGCGCTGGAAGGTCCTGGGTCGATTCCTGAAAGACGGCTCAGTCAGCGTGGACAACAACCACATCGAAAACCTGATGCGCCCGTGGGCGATCGGACGAAAGTCGTGGTTGTTCGCGGGCAGCGAACTCGCCGGCCAGCGCGCTGCCATGGTGATGAGCCTGGTGCAGTCGGCCAAGCTCAACGGGCACGATCCGTGGGTCTATCTGAAGGACGTGTTGGAGCGGCTGCTATCGCATCCGAACCATCGCATCGGCGAACTGCTGCCGCATCGCTGGTCGCCGCAGTGAAGTACATCGAGGCACTCATCGCGGACGGCGGGGAGATCACGATCGGCGCTGTGGACACAATCACATGTGCCGCCACCGCGGCCGACGCTCACAACAGCTTGGCGATGCTCGTGCGCCGTGAGGGTGAAACGCTGAACGCGTTGCTGCGACGACTGGACAAGGCGATTGCCAAAGTCCAGGAAGGCGGCGATCCAATCGACGAGATCAACGACTGACAGTTGGCCGGGTGGCGCCTGTCAAGGTGGTGTG
>JBBRID010000144.1:0-8648 GCA_038221635.1 Burkholderiales bacterium | reverse complement strand
GTCGGACAGCGGCCGTCACCGGCATTGAAGCTGAACATCCCCGCCGTGTAGCTGCGCTCATGGGCCATCGGGGCATCGGCGAACAACTTGCGCAGTTCATCGAAGGCACCGACGTAACTGGCCGGGTTCGAGCGGGCGGTTTTTCCAATCGGCGACTGATCGACGAAGACCGCGTCGCTGAGCCGATCGGCGCCCAGCAGTTGCGAAAACACGCCGGGCGATTCAGTCGGCTTGCCGAAATGCCGTGCCAGCGCCGGGTACAGGACATCCTGCATCAGCGAACTCTTGCCCGAGCCGGAGACGCCAGTGACCGTCACCAGGTGCAGCAACGGAAACTCGACCGTGATGTTTTTCAGGTTGTGTTCGGCGGCACCTTCGAGAATCAGTTTCGGCGTCGCCGGGCCGACCAAGCGCTTGATGCCCATGCCGACCTGCTTGCGGGCGCCCAGGTAGGCTCCGGTCAAGGTGTCGGCATCGCGGATCTGCGCCGGCGTGCCATCGAAGACGATCTGGCCGCCCCGCTCACCCGGCCCCGGGCCCATGTCGATCAGCCGGTCGGCGGCCAGCATCACGGCCGGATCGTGTTCGACGACGACCAGCGTATTACCGGCGTCCCGCAATCGGTGGATCGCCTCGACGATGCGGTTCATGTCGCGCGGATGCAGGCCGATGCTGGGCTCGTCGAGCACGAACATCGTGTTCACCAGCGAGGTGCCGAGCGCAGTCGTCAGGTTGATCCGCTGCACCTCGCCGCCGCTGAGCGTGCGGCTTTGCCGATCGAGGGTCAGGTAGCCGATGCCGACGTCGCAGAGGTAGCGCAAGCGGGTGCGGATTTCCGCCAATAACAACTGCAACGCACTGTTCACCAGGTTTGCTCCTTCCCCCGCTGGGGAAAGGTCGGGATGGGGGCTGGCGGCAGGTGCGTCGTTGACTGCCAGCCCCGCCCCCAGCCCTCCCCCAGGGGGAGAGGGAGTGAACAGGCGGTCGAGATACGCCCGCAGTTTCATGATGGGCATCAGCATCAGGTCGTGCACCGACAGACCCGGCAAAGCCTCGAGTTGCTCGCGGGTCCACGAAACTCCGGTCGGCATGGCACGCCGTTCCGGCGCCATCACCGCATCGGCATCGGCCTTGCTGCCGATGCGCCACAACAAGGCCTCGGTTTTCAGGCGCGCGCCGTTGCAGCTCGGACAGGTGGTGTAGCTGCGGTATTTGGACAAGAGCACACGGATGTGCATCTTGTAGGCCTTCGATTCGAGGTATTCGAAGAAGCGCTTGACGCCATACCACTGCTTGTTCCAGTTGCCGTTCCATTGCGGCGAGCCATTGACGACCCAATCCTGCTGCGCGGCGGTCAGCTGCTGCCACGGCGTATCGCGCGGCACGCCGGCGTTGCCGGCGTATTTCAGCAGGTCGGCCTGACTCTCGGCCCAGGCCGGCGTCTGGATCGTCTTGATCGCCCCGGCGCGCAGCGTCTTGCGCTGATCGGGAATCACCAGCCCGTAATCGACGCCGATCACCCGACCGAAGCCGCGGCAGGTTTCGCAGGCACCCATCGCCGAGTTGAAGCTGAACAGCGCAGGCTGCGGATCGGCGTATCGAAGATCGCTGTCGGGACAATGCAGCCCGGTCGAGAAGCGCCAGACCAGCGGCGCGCCAGGCGCGGACTCGCCTTCGGCGACTGTCGTCTCGACCGCCGAAGGCATGACATAGACATTCAACCGCCCGCTGCCTCGACGCAGCGCCGTTTCGATCGCCTCGATCGCCCGTACCTTCTCGGTGCGCTGCAAACGAAAGCGGTCGGCGACGACATCGAGCAGCTTGCGTGGTCCTGTGGGCGATGCGACCTCCCGTTCGGCCTGAACCCGCGTATGGCCGCTGGCAGACAGCCATTGCTCGACTTCCTCGGCGCTGACGGTGGCCGGCAACTCGACCGGAAAGGTCAGCACCAGCCGCGGGTCTTCGGCGGCCGTGCGCCGCATCAGCTCGGCATGGATGGTTTCCGGAGTGTCGTGGCGTACCGGCTGGGCGGTCATGCGATCGAACAGATCGGCGCCGCGGGCAAACAGCAATTTGAGGTGGTCGTTCAACTCGGTCATGGTGCCGACCGTGCTGCGACTGGTCCGGACCGGGTTGGTCTGATCGATCGCGATCGCCGGCGGTACACCGTCGACACGGTCGACCGCCGGACGGTCCATGCGGTCGAGAAACTGGCGCGCGTAGGCGCTGAAGGTCTCGACGTAGCGCCGCTGGCCCTCGGCATACAGCGTATCGAAAACCAGACTCGACTTGCCAGACCCGCTGGGGCCGGTGACAACCGTCATCTCGCCGGTCCGGATGTCCAGATCGATATTCTTCAGATTGTGCTGGCGGGCGCCGCGAATGCGGATGAGGCCGGAACTCATGGGTTGCGTTTCCGTCGGAGAAGGCTGGGGATTCTAGGGATCGCTTCGACCGCCCGGGCCAGTGGGGGCATGGCCGAACTGCAGGCGGAACGTTCCGACCCGTTATCCTGATCTCGCTGCTGCGGCAGTTCTGGTCCAATGCCGGCCAAACTCTGCGACCATTCAAGGGTTTGCAGGCGCGTCGAGGAATCGAAACGCAGACCTCACTCAATTGCACGAGCATGTTGCCGATGGCCGACACCCCAGAGCCCAGTCCCGAAGACGGGCGATTAGACCGACTGCAGAGCGATCCCGGCTCAGGCGGCGCACTGGACGATCAAGTTGCCAAGGCCAGCCTCGATGAACTGCGCCGGGCATTCAGGCTGGTGGTCGGATCCGAAGGTGCGTACTGGGAACGGCACCTGATCACCGAAGAAATCTGGTACTCCGGCAAGTTCTACGAATTGCTCGGACTCGACGGATCGGCTGAGCGTAAAACGGTCCACGAGGCGATTCATCCCGAAGACAAGGCAGCGTTCGGCCGCCTATACCAGGCCGCGATCGCATCGATAGGCCGGCTGCAGGTCGACCTCCGCTATCGGCACCGCGACGGCGAGTACCGCTGGGTACGGCTCCAGGGCCGCGTCTGGGCCGGCTCGGATGGACAGGCTGAACGCCTGATCGGCATGGCGATCGATGTCGATGCCGAAAAGCGCGCCCAGTTGGCACTGCAGCGCCTGACCGAGCAATTCGACCGCGCCATGGAGGCCTCGTTGGAGGTGCAGTTCGAGCGCCAGTCGGGCGACGAGTCATTTTTCATGAGCCGGCAGATCAACACGCTGCTCGGCCATCCGGCGAATGCACCCGCGCCAACCCGATCCGAGTTCACGGCTTGGGTCCACCCAGACGACATGGCCGAGTTGCGCGCGCTGGCCAAGCAGGCTGAACTGGCGCCCGGATTCTGGAGTTGTGAATACCGCTTGCGCTATGCAGATGGCAGCTATCGCTGGGTAGGCTCGCGCGGACGCACCGAACGGCTGGCAGACGGCGCGACACGCATGACCGGCCTGATCGGCGACATTCACGAACAGAAAATCGCCCGCGAAGAACTCTTCGAACAGCGCAAGCTGCTGCAAACGACAATCGAGGAACGCACCGCCAGCCTGGAAGCCGCGCTGCATGAGGCGCAACGCCAGCGGCTCGAGGCCGAACGTGCCAACGAGGCCAAGTCGACCTTTCTTGCCCACATGAGCCACGAGATCCGGACCCCGTTGAACGGCCTGCTCGGGCTCAACGAGCTGGCTCTGCGCGAAGCCACCAGTGACCAGCAGCGTCGCTACCTGAAACTCGCGCTGCAATCGGGGGCCGGTCTGCTCGACATGCTCAACGGGGTGCTTGATTTTTCGAGGCTCAATGCCGGCGGGATCGAAAGCAAGCCCGAGTCATTCGACCTTGCCGAGACGCTCGCCACCAGCATGCGACAAGCGATGCCGCCGGCCCGCAAAAAGGGGCTCGGGATGATGTACGACTACCTCGGCCCGGTGACGCTGGTGGTCGGGGACCGTCAGCGCTTGCTGCAGGTGACCAACAACCTGATGACCAACGCGGTGAAATATACCGACAGCGGACACGTCGCCTTGCGTGCCGAGGTCAGGGCCAGCGATGCACAGCACTGCGTCGCAGAAATCGAATGCCGCGATACCGGCCCAGGCATGACGGCCGAAGTCGCCGCCCGCATCTTCGACCCTTTCGTTCAGGGTGACGAAAGCCTGGCGCGCCGCCATGGTGGCAGCGGCCTGGGGCTTTCAATTGCGCAAGGGCTCGCGCGCTCGATGGGCGGTGATCTTCAGGTCGAGACCAAGCCCGGCGAAGGCACGTGTTTTCGCCTGTCGTTACCACTCGGTTTGCAGCCAGGCATTCAGCCGATGGAGCAGCTGCCCGATCCCGGCCTGGCCTGGTTGGTCTACACCCGCCGCATTCCGGCCGAGTGGCTTGCCAAGCGACTCGGCCGAATCGGTTGGAGCAGCGAGATCATGGACATGCAGGGGCTCGATGCCCGGGCGGCGGCCATGGACGCCGGTGCGGCTGAACCGCCCGATCTGGTGGTCATGGCCGAGGCCGCACTCCAATCCGCCGAATCGCTCAACGAGGTTCGCATGCAACTCGCACAAACGCCGGTGGTGCTGCTGGTGCGCCCGGACTGGAACCAGCCGCACATCGAGGTCGCCGCCCGCGCCAACGACATGCCCTTGGTCTTCATGCCGATCACGCCAGGCGCCTTGCTGGAACTGGCAATGCTGCACGGACGCAAATCGCCCGCAGTCGATTCAGCATTCGCCAGCCTGCCTGACTCGACGGCGGCCAACGAAATCCTGATCGCGGAAGACAACCCGGTGAATCAGTTGATCATCACCGAAATGATCAGCGCCCTCGGGCTCACTGTACGGTTGGCCGAAGACGGCGCGCAGGCGGTCGCGGCTTGCCTTGAGCGCGAACCTGATCTGGTGCTGATGGACCTGCAGATGCCAGTCGTCGACGGCATCGAGGCGACCCGCCAGTTGCTGAAACTTCAGCGCAATGGCACCCTCAGCGGCTTCCCCATCGTTGCGCTGACCGCCCATGCAACCCCGCAAGACCGCGATCGTTGCCTCGAAGCCGGCATGCTGGGCTATCTCACCAAGCCCGTCAGCCTGGCACAGCTGCGGGTCGAACTGGCACGCTGGTTGAAGCTGTAGCCGGCGCAAGCGCGGGTCAGGCGGGAAGACTCCTACATCGGTGACAGTTCGAGGATGACGTATTTGTCAGCTACGGGCCGGCAGATCATCGAATGGGCCATCGGCATCATCTGGAGATGGGTTTTCCCGTCAACGAGAGTGCCGTCATGCGGAAACCAGCAGCTTCCAACCCCACCCACTTGACCCCGCGGCGCGCCGCGACGCCGGCCATTGCTTTGTCGGCCTTGGTCGCCGCGTGGGTACTGGTGGTCAGCGAACCCGCGGTCGGCGAAGAATCGGTCTACAACCTCGCCGATCGACCCGTGTTATTTGCCCAGCTGGTTGCTACCGGCAATGACGCACAGGTCATACCCGTGGCCCAGCGCGATCAGCCACGCGGCACCCCGCTGTATGGCGAAATCAACTCGATCGAGCCCATCAAGCAGTCGTCCGAGACTTCCGGCGCCGGTGCGGTGGTTGGCGGCGTGCTGGGTGCCGTTCTCGGCAATCAGGTGGGTGACGGCGGTGGCCGCACGGCAGCCACCGTGATCGGCGGTGTCGGCGGCGCCGTCGTCGGCAGCAAGGTCGAGAAAAGTCGGTCGGAAGGCCTGGTCGGCTACCGTGTCCACGTGCGTCTGGACAATGGCGGCAATCGCAGCTTCGAGCGTAAGAACCTGGACGGTCTGGATGTCGGTTCAAGGGTACGTATCCAGAACGGCAGTCTGCATGGGGTTTGATCGGGGTTGATCGGCGCTCGCCGCAGTACCAGCACCACCACTTCGCCACTCTGCGTTTCAGGAGAACCCGGTCGCCCTGCAACCGGACGTCGTCGCAACGCCTTGCCCTTTATCCGTCGGGTTGCTTTGCCAGGTACGCCGCGCGTGGTGATTGCCGATCCTGCCGTGCAAACCTCAAAGCCTGTTCACTTGTGCCTACACTTGCCGGCATGTCGCGTTCCGAACGCCCCTCCCTCCAGTCGACCACGCCAGGCATCAGTGCATGGCGAGTTCTCGCGCGCTGGGGTCTCGGTTGGTGGCTGGTTTTGCGAATGGGCGCGCGGGTGCTGGTGCTTGCAGTCAGCCCGTCGACCTATCGGCCGGTCCAGCGCCAACTGATCCTGCGCGGCATCTATCTGGCCACCCGGCCGATGCTGCCCGGATTCACGCTGCTCACGTCAATCTTCGCGTTGGTGGTGATTCGAATCGTGCTGGCGGCCGCACTCTCCTACGGCTTGACGCGTTTTGCGCTCGACGTGCTGGTTCGGACGCTGGTACTCGAACTGATTCCGCTGTCGGCGGCCCTCTACGTGGCGGTTCGCTACAGCCTGGCAGAGGGTGAATTGATCCGGATGATGCGCGCGGAGGGTCGCTTCAAGGCACTGCTGGCGCAGGGCAGCGACCCGACGCGTGACATCGTCATGCCGCGGGTACTTGCCGGGCAGTTTGCGGTGGTTGCGCTGACCGCGGTGAGCGGGATCGTCGTGCTGCTGCTGACTTACCTCTCGCTCTACGGTTTCGTGACCTGGGGTTTTGCGGGCTTCACGCGCGGGGTTGGACAGGTCATCGACCCGGTGACCCTGTTGATCCTGGCGATGAAGACCTTCTTCATGAGCCTGGCCGTGGCCATCATTCCGATGGTCGGTACCACCAGCGACAGCGATGCCCAGGGCAGCCGCGCCCACGCCGAGTTGATCCGGCTGGCCCGGCTGTTGTCGGTGATGCTGCTGATCGAGGTTGCAGCGCTGGTCGGCAGCTACTATTGACTGCATGGCTGAATCACGTCCCGAAGACGACACACCGCCGGTAGCCCACCTGGACTTCAAGGCCCGCTTGATGTTCCTGGTGGTGGCGTTGCTGATTGGCGCGGCGACCGCCTATGTGTTGTACGCACGTGGCGCATTCGAGCGCACCCAGACGCTGATCCTGATTGCCGACAACGCCGAAGGCGTGGTGCCCGGCATGGACCTGACGTTTGCCGGCTTCCCGATCGGACGCGTCGACCGGATTGAACTCTCCGAAGCCGGCAATGCACGGATCGTCATCGACGTGCCGGTGAAGGACGCCCGCTGGCTGCGCAAGTCGAGTGTCTTCACGAAGGAAACCGGCCTGGTCGGCGCACCCAAGCTGCGTGCGTACAGCGGCATCCTGACCGACCCGCCGCTCGAGGACGGCGCTCAGCGAGACCTGCTGGCAGGCGATGCGATGACCGAGGTCCAGAAGCTGCTGTCCAGTGTGCGCGACCTGGTCTCGAACCTGACCAAGATGTCTGCGTCCGGATCGGCGCTGAGCAACACGTTCGACGAACTCCATGCCGCCACCGTTCGCCTGAACGGCCCGCGCGGCGCGCTCGGCGTGCTGCTTGGCGATGAAGCGGAAGCCCGCAAGATCCTGGCGATCCTCGACAATGCCAACCAGCTGATGAAGCGCATCGACAGACTGGCGCAAAAGGCCGACAAGCTCACTGGCAGACTCGACGGCATGGCCGTCAAAGCGGACAACCAGGTCTTCGGCAGCGACGGCGTCGTCAACGAGGCGAAGGCCACCGTGATCCAGCTGAACGGGCTGCTCGGCGAGGCCCGCTCGAGCCTGAAGCGGGTCGACGCAATTCTGGTCGACGCCCAAGCCATCGCGGGCAACGCGCGTACGGCGACGGTCGATCTCGGCGCCTTGCGCAGTGAAGTCGACGCCAGCCTGCGCAAGGTCGAACAACTGGTCAACGAGATCAATCGAAAATGGCCGTTCGCGCGCGATACGAAAATCGAGCTGCCATGACCACGCATGCTGCCGCCCTGCGCCTGGTCGTGGTGTCGACCGGCCTGTTGGTGATCGCCTGTTCGAGCACGCCGCCGCCGCCGGATTGGCAGATGAATGCCAAGAGCAGTCTCGATCGGGCAACTAATGCCTGGTTGTCGGGCGAAGATCGCGTCGAAGCTGCGGAATTTGCGCGCGCCCGTGGCGAACTGGCGCGCACCGGGCGACCCGAGCTGGTTGCGCGGGCCGAGTTGACCCGCTGCGCGACCCGCGTGGCAAGTCTCGAATTCGAGGCCTGCGTCGGCTTCGAGCCGCTGGCCGTTGATGCAAGCGCAGAAGAACGAGCCTATGCGCGTTATCTGCAAGGCGCTGCTGCCGAGGGCGACGCGGCGCTGCTGCCCGACCAGCACCGCGCGGCGGCACTCGCCGCGTCGGCGCAAACGATTGCCGGCATCGGTGACCCGCTGGGCACGCTGGTCGCTGCGGGCGTGGCCCTGCGGCGCGGCCAGGCAGATCCGGCGATTGCCGCGCTGGCGGTGGAAAAAGCATCGCAACAGGGCTGGCGCAGACCGTTGCTGGCCTGGTTGACCATCCAGTTGAGAGCAGCCGAAGGGGCAGGCAACGCCGCCGCAGCGGACCGGCTGCGGCGGCGCATCGGCCTGGTGACCAAACCCCGCTAGTTTTACTGCTTGTCGCCCGACCTGGGGACACAGCGGATCCGCGGGATCGGTCGCCCGGGGAACCTTGACGGTGTTCGCAGGTCAGTCAGTGCTGGGCCCACTCAACAAGGAAAACCAACC
>JBBRID010000143.1:0-8684 GCA_038221635.1 Burkholderiales bacterium | reverse complement strand
GCTCGCGCGTCGAGCCAACTTGCCAATGCGGCAACCATCGACCCGGCGTGCAGGGGTCCGGTGGGTGAAGGCGCGAAGCGCCCACGGTAGCTCATCGGGGCCGCCTCGCACAGCGCATTCGGAGCTTCTCATCGCGCCTGAAGGCGCTCCCACAAAACTCGGCGTTGTCAGATGAATCTTCGGTGCGAGCGCATTCAGGCGCGATTGCAGCCGGCGCAGCCAGGCAATCGGGTGTGGGGAACACGCCGACGCGGCCCGCTCAATCGACGAGAGCAGGCCATGGCCTGCCATGTCTCTCGAGCAGCGCCTTTTGCGTTGCCGGACTAGCCAACTGATCGAGCCACCAGCGCAGCCCGAGACCCATTGCCGGGGCGCGTCCCGGAGCATCCCCGCCAGATTGGCGCCATGCATAGCCAAAGCTCGCCGCGTTGGGACAGCGCGCCGTCGACTTGCGGACGAGTCGCCCCGCTGCCAACGGCTCGCGGGCCAGCGGTTCTGGCAGAAAGCCGCAACCCAGTCCACGGATCTGCGCTTCGATCTTCGCCGCGGTGCTCGGTACTGTCAGCACATCCTGCCCTGCCAACAGGTTGAAACTCGCCGGTGCAAGCCGTTGTGCAGAGTCGGCAACCGCCACCGCGCGATGGCGGATCAGTTCGGCGTCGGTGATCGGCTCGGCCGCCGTCGCCAGCGGGTGATGCGGCGCGACCACGAAGATGAATGGCATCTCGCCCAGCGGCCGGATCTGGAAGCCGCTCTGGCTGCTGCGCTCGGGGCTGAAGCCGATGCCGATCGCGAGGTCGACCTGTCCGGTCACCAGCGCTTCCCAGGTGCCTGTCATCACCTCGGTGCGAAGGCGCAGTCGCGTTGCCGGTGTCCGGCGCGTTTCAGAATCACTACCTGCGCGGTCGGTGGGTGGCAATGAGAGGCTGTAAAACGCCTCGCACAATTCGAAGGTGGTCACCCGCGACAGCACCCCATCAACGGCGATGCTGAGCTGGGATTCCCAGCCGGTGGCAACGCGCTTGACCCGATGCGCGACGGCCTCCATTTCCTCGAGCAAGCGACGGCCCTCGTGCAGCAGTTCTTCACCGGCGGCTGTGAATTCGGCCTGACGTGAACGCCGATCGAACAACAGCACGTCGAGCGCCTCTTCCAGCTGACGCACGCTGTAGGTCAGTGCCGATGGCACCTTGCCGAGTTCGCGGGCCGCGGCCGCAAAGCTGCCGGTCCTGGCGATCGCGTCCATCATCGCCAGGGCGTCGGGCGTCAGTGCCTTGTGGGACATGTGGTTCGATCTGGCTCGGCAGGCAGTCGGATGCAGAGGCTTCATCATATTTGAACGGATGCTTCAAAGCCTGCGCCTTTGCTTGCGTGCCGCGGCACTTACATTGAAATCATCACAAAGGAGGTTACAGATGATCAAATTGCGCAAGAGTCAGGAGCGGGGTCGCGCCGACCATGGTTGGCTGCAGAGCATGCACAGTTTTTCGTTCGCGGATTACGTGGACCCGAAGCACATGGGTTGGGGCAACCTGCGGGTGATCAACGAGGACCGGGTTGCACCGGGGCGCGGCTTCGGAGCACACAGCCATCGCGACATGGAAATCGTCAGCTACGTGCTCGATGGCGCCGTGGCGCACCAGGACAACATCGGAAATGGCGCGTCGATCGTGCCGGGCGACGTGCAGCGCATGAGCGCGGGCAGCGGCGTCACACACAGCGAGTTCAACCACTCCGCTGACGCGCCGACGCACTTCCTGCAGATATGGATCCTGCCCGACGAGCGGGGTATTGCGCCGTCCTATGAGCAGAAGCATTTCGATGCTGCCAGCAAACGCGGCCGATTGCGGCTGGTTGCGAGCGCCGATGGCCGCGACGATTCGGTCCGCCTGCATGCCGATGCGAGCCTGCATGCCGGCCTATTCGATGGTGAAGAAGGCGCCGAGATGCCTTTCGATCCGCGTCGCAAGGCCTATGTCCACCTGGTGAAGGGCGAACTGACTGTGAACGGACAAGCGTTGCAGGCGGGCGATGCGGCCATGCTGGCCGACATCGACCTGCTGAAGCTTGCGGGCGGCCATCAGGCCGAGGTGCTGGTGTTCGACCTGGCAGCCTGATCAGGGTCGCCTTGGTTCAGCGCGCCAGCCGCAAGCCGCTGAACTGCCATTGCGCATCGGGCGGAAAGAAGTTGCGATAGCTGGCGCGGACATGCCCTGCCGGCGTCGCGCATGAGCCGCCGCGCAGCACGAACTGATTGCACATGAACTTGCCGTTGTATTCACCGACCACACCCGGCAACGGTTGAAATCCCGGGTATGCGTTGTAAGGCGATTGGGTCCACTCCCAGATGTCGCCAAACATCTGGACCGGCTCATCGGTCACCGGCTGCTTGGCGGGCAAGGGGTGGAATGCGCCGCGGTTGGCAAAATTTGCAGCAGCCATTGCCGCGCCCGGCGCCAGCCGGCGCGCCGCAAACTCCCACTCGATTTCGCTCGGCAGGCGCGCCTGGGCCCAGCGGGCAAAGGCGTCGGCCTCGAAATAACTCAGATGGCACACCGGCGTGTGCGGATCGATCTCGATCAAGCCCTGTAGGCTGTGGTGCCACCAGCGATCGTCGCGCCGTTGCCAGTACAACGGTGCGCTGCGATTGCCCTGACGCACCCAGTCCCATCCCATCGACAGCCACAACTCGGGCCGCTGATAACCGCCGTCGTCGATGAAATCGACGAAGTCGCCATAACTGACTGGACGCGATGCCAATTCGAACGGACCCGTGTAGGCGCGATGACGCGGTGTTTCGTTGTCGAAACAGAACGAGCCGTCATGCCGCAGATCGTGTCCCACATCGAATAATCCGCCGTTGAACGGCAACCAGCGCATCGGCTGGGCTTGCACGACGCCGATCGGCCAGCGCTTGGCGTACGGCTTGCCGGGCAGATTGGCAGCCAGCAGGTGCTTGATGTCGGTCAGCAGCAGTTCCTGATGCTGTTGTTCGTGCTGCAGGCCGAGGGTCAGCAGCGTCGTAATCTCGGGATCGTCCGGCCGCCGGGAGATCAATTCGAGAATCTGCTCGTCGATCGCCTGCCGGTAAGCCCTGACTTCGTCGAGGCGCGGACGCGTGATCAAACCGCGATTCAGACGCGGAAACTGCTCTCCGATGCCGTGGTAATAGCTGTTGAAGAGCACGACGAATTGCTCGTCGACAGGCTGGAAGTCCGGGTCGTGGCGCTGCAGAATGAACGTCTCGAAGAACCAGGTGGTATGCGCCAGATGCCATTTCGCCGGGCTCGCGTCGGGCATCGACTGAACCTGGCAGTCTTCGTCGCTGAGCGGCTCAACCAAGGCCAGGCTGGTTCGGCGTACGTTGGAAAACGCAGCCGCTTGCGCGGATCCCTCCGACGCGGGCGGGCGCGAAGCCATGGGTTTATGCATCATCGGTCACCTCCAGCTGGTTCGAGGCCGTGCACCGCGAGGCGCGGGTCGGAATGCCGTCGCTCAAGGCCTGTTCGTTCGGCCACCCGACGATGCAACAAGCCGTTGCCATGTGATCGGCTGCAATCGGCAAAGTTCGCTTTTGTTCGACTCGAATTTGCCAATTCACCGGCGCGCTGAAATCATCCTGCACACAGATCAGCGGCGAGCGCAATGCGATCGTCGAAAACGAAACACTTGCCCTCGAAGTGTCGGCCGCCCACTTCTTCGAAATATTTGAGGATGCCGCCGTCGAGCTGGAACACACGCTCGATCCCGGCTTCGGCAAGAAAGATTGCAGCCTTTTCGCAACGGATCCCGCCGGTGCAATAACTGACAACGGTTTTGCCAGTGAAGAGGTCGCGCCGGGCCAGCGCAGCGTCGGGCAAATCGCTGAATTTGCCAGTCTGCAAGTCGACCGCGTCCCGGAACCGGCCGTGCTCGACTTCGAATCGATTGCGCGTATCAAGCAATAAGACAGGCCAGCCGGCGTCGTCATACCCGGTATCGAGCCAGCGCGCCAGCGTGGCGGCGTCGACCGCTGGCGAACGGCCACGCCCGGGGCGAATCGCCGGCTGGTTCATCCGGATGATTTCGCGCTTGATTTTCACGCGCAACTTGCGAAACGGAACGTCTGCCGACCAGCTTTCCTTGGCCGCCAGATCGCTGAACCGGTCATCGCGGCGCAGCCAGTCCAGCCAGGATCTGAGTCGCGCCGGTGCCCCGGCCAGAAACAAGTTGATGCCTTCCTCGGCCAGCAGCACGGTGCCCTTGAGATCGGCATTTTGGGCTTCGCGCTCGATGGAATCGCGCCAACCGGCAACATCGGGCAGGCAAACGAACCGGTAGGCCGAGATGTTGAGGATCGCTGACACAAGATGATTTTATGGCGTCCACTGGCGGCCAGGTCGCTGGGCAGTCACTGCCTACAATTGCCGGATGGCCTTCGTTCACCTGCGCACACACACTGAATTCTCGATCGTCGATGGCAGCCTGCGGATTGGCGAAGCAATCGCCGCAGCGGCCAAGGACCGCCAGGTCGCGATGGCGATCACCGACCTGGGCAACCTGTTCGGTGCCGTCAAGTTCTACGGTGCGGCGCGTAAAGCCGGCCTCAAACCCTTGATCGGCGCCGACGTCTGGCTTGCCCCCGAAGGCGGCGAACGGCGTCACGATCAGCAGCCCAGCCGCCTGTTGTTGCTGGTCCAGTCGAATCGTGGCTACCTCAATCTGTGCGAATTGTTGTCACGCGCCTGGTTGCAGGCGCAACCGGCCGGCCAACGTGGCCAGCCTTGGCTGCAATGGGAGTGGCTGGAGGAGTTTCACGAGGGCCTGATCGCGTTGTCCGGAGCCGACCTCGGCGCCGTCGGGCAAGCCCTGCTGGCCCAGGACAAGGGGCGCGCGCGCGAATTGGCGCGGCGGCTGGCGTCGATCTTCGATGGCCGGTTCTATCTCGAGTTGCAACGCGCCGGCCCCGGCCATCACGAGGCGCATGTCAGAGCGGCGGTTCCGCTGGCTGCAGAACTCGATCTGCCGGTCGTCGCGACCCACCCGGTGCAGTTTCTCGGACCCGACGATTTCGAGGCCCACGAGGCCAGGGTTTGCATTGCTGAAGGCGAGACGCTGACCAATCCGCGGCGGATCAAGCGTTTTGGCGGCGATCAGTATCTGTTGAACCAGGCGCAGATGACGGCCCTGTTTGCCGACATACCAAGTGCATTGGCCAATACGATCGAAATTGCCAGGCGCTGCAATTTGAATCTGGTGCTTGGCAAGCCACAACTGCCCGACTTTCCAACGCCACTGCAAGATGGCGTGCCGATGGCGATGGCCGAATATTTTCGGGTCGCCTCGCATGAGGGTCTGGAAGAGCGGCTGCGCCTGTTGTATCCGCAGGCGGGCGACCGCGAGCGCCAGCGGCCGCGTTATGTCGAGCGGCTCGATTTCGAAATCGGGACGATTCTGAAGATGGGCTTCCCGGGCTATTTCCTGATCGTTGCCGATTTCATCAATTGGGCGCAACGCAACGGCTGCCCGGTCGGTCCGGGCCGTGGTTCGGGTGCCGGTTCGCTGGTGGCCTATTCACTGAAGATCACCGGCCTGGATCCGCTTCGATACAACCTGCTGTTCGAGCGCTTTCTGAATCCGGAACGGGTATCGATGCCCGACTTCGACATCGATTTTTGTCAGGCCAATCGCGACCGGGTGATCGACTATGTCAAGCAGCGTTACGGGCGTGACGCAGTGAGCCAGATCGTCACTTTCGGCACGATGGCGGCGAAGGCGGCGTTGCGCGATGTCGGCCGTGTGCTCGGCATGGGCTATGGGCATGTCGATTCGATCGCCAAGCTGGTGCCTGCGCCGCCTGGCAAGTCGGTGACGCTGGCCCGGGTGCCCGAGGTGCCTGATCCCGGCATCATCTATGCGCGCAAGGAAGCGCCGGAACTCGAACAGCGCGAGGCTGCCGAAGAAGAGGTTGCAGAGCTGTTGTCACTGGCCGCGCGGGTCGAAGGCCTGACCCGCAATGTTGGCATGCACGCGGGTGGCGTCTTGATCGCGCCGGGCAAGATCACGGATTTCTGCCCGCTGTATCTGCAACCTGGCAGCGACAGCGCGGTCAGTCAGTTCGACAAGGACGACGTCGAGGCGATCGGGCTTGTCAAGTTCGACTTTCTTGGCCTGGCGACGTTGACGATTCTCGAATTGGCGAAAGAGCTGATCGTCGCGCGGCGGCCGGCGCTGAAAGACTTCTCGTATGAAACGCTGGCACTCGACGATGCCCGCGTCTATCGGCTGTTTTCCGAAGGCCGCACCGAGTCGGTGTTCCAGTTTGAAAGTGCCGGCATGCAGCGCATGTTGCGCGACGCCAAGCCGAGCCGGCTCGAGGACCTGATTGCGCTGAACGCGATGTTCCGCCCGGGCCCGATGGAAAACATTCCGAGCTTTTGCGCGCGCAAGCATGGCCGGGAAGACGTCAGTTACCCGCATCCGCTGCTGGCGACGGTGCTCGGTGAGACCTACGGCATCATGGTCTATCAGGAGCAGGTGATGCAGGCGGCCCAGGTGCTGGGCGGTTATTCGCTCGGCGGCGCCGACCTGCTGCGTCGGGCGATGGGCAAGAAGAAGGCCGAAGAGATGGCCCGGCACCGCGAGATCTTCAGAGCCGGCGCCGCGGAAAAAGACATTTCAGCGGCGGTTGCTGACGAAGTGTTCGACTTGATGGAGAAGTTTGCCGGCTACGGGTTCAACAAGTCGCATGCCGCCGCCTATTCGTTGCTGGCTTATCACACGGCCTGGATCAAGGTCCATTGCAGCGCTGAATTTTTCGCCGCCAACCTCAGCGTCGAATCCGACGATACCGACAAGTTGCGCGTCCTGTGGAACGATGCCAAATCCTTCGGCGTCGAGTTGCTGGCACCGGATGTCAACCGTGGCATTCACCGCTTCGAGCCGGTTTCCGACACGTCGATCCAGTATGGGTTGGGCGCCATCAAGGGGACCGGGCAGGGCGCGATCCAGGCCATCGTTGCTGCTCGCGATGAAGGTGGTCCGTTCAGGAGTCTGTTCGATTTCTGCGCGCGCGTGGACCGGCAGCGCATCAACAAGCGTGTCGTCGAGGCCTTGATCAAGGCCGGCGCCTTCGACAAGCTGCATCCGGACCGAGCGGCGATGATCGCCAGCGTCGGGCTGGCGCTCGATTGGGCCGATACGCAGGCGGCACACGCGAACCAGGGCGGTCTGTTCGATTTCGGGCCGGAAGATGCAGCCAGCCACGCTGCGTCGACGCTGGAGCCGCCGCTGATAGAAGTGGCGCCCTGGAGCATCCGCGAACGGCTCAGTTTCGAGAAGGCGGCGCTCGGGTTTTTCATGTCTGGACACCTGTTCGACCAGAACGCCGGCGAAGTGCGTCATTTCGCGAAGCGGCAGATCGCCGACTTGCTGGACAGTCGCGAGCCGCAGATCCTGGCCGGCATCATCGGCGATCTGCGCTTCGTCAACGGGCAACGGGGCAGGGTGGCGATCTTCAAGCTGGACGACAAGTCGGACGCGATCGAATCGGTGGTTGCCGAGGATCTGCTGAATGCCAACAAGGATCTGCTGAAAGACGACGAATTGATCATCGTTCAAGGCAAGGTCCAGCCGGATCGCTTTTCGGGGGGTGTCCGGCTCAATATCACGAATTTGTGGAATCTGGCCGAGGCACGTTGCCGATTTGGCAAGCATCTGAGGATCGAACTCGACAGCGCGCCGCTGCCGGTCGACCATTTGCTGAGTGAGTTCCCAGCGCAGCGCCGAGTCGGCCAGGGCGGAGAAGTCGTCACCGGGCTCGGCGTTCGTTTGGTGTTGCGGCGCGAGCGGGCCCGCGCGGAAATCGATCTGGGTGACGATGGGCAGTTTTTTCCGAGCGACGAGGCTCTGCTGCGCTGGTTCGAGGCCAGCGGCGGCCGTGCCACAGTCGTTTACGAACTGTCACAGCCGGGTGCGTGAAATCCGGCAAAACGGGCCGTAGCGCGTTACCCTCATCCATGTCAGGCGGCGGTCGCCGCTCATTGTTCGACGAAGGTAGCCGTATGAAAAAAATGTTGGTCAGTCTGGCGCTTGTCGCCAGCGCCGTGCCGGTGATTGCAGCCGATGTCGGAGTGTCCATCCATGTCGACCAACCGGGTGTATACGGGCGAATCGACATCGGACGGGTTCCAACGCCGCCGGTGGTGATCTACCAGCAGCCGTTGGTGGTGATGCAGTCGCCGATTGCGGTCGAGCGGCGGCCGATCTACCTGCACGTGCCGCCCGGACACTCCAAAGACTGGAACAGGCACTGTTCGCGTTACCAAGCGTGTGGCCAGCCTGTCTATTTTGTCCAGGATGGATGGTATCGCGATGTCTATTCGCCGGTCTACCACCGTCCCGTCGCCGAGCGATGGGACAAGCACGACGAGAAGCGATACAAGGAGCACCTGAAGTACGACAAGAAGATGCACAAGGAGCAGATGAAGCACGAGAAGAAGCACCGCAAGCACGACAAGCACGACCACTGATTTGAGTGTCGGGCCGGTTTGCGATCGAACCGGTCTTCTACCCGCTTGTTGTCTACCCGCTGCGCGACTGCCTACACTAGTGTGTGGCGTCCGTTCCCTCTAGTGTCCCGGTCACTGGGCTGATCCTCAGCGGCGGCGGGGGGCGCGCCGCGGATAAGGTTGGGGTGCTGCAGG
>JBBRID010000142.1:0-8712 GCA_038221635.1 Burkholderiales bacterium | reverse complement strand
CTGCCCGGCGAGCACCCGTTCGACGATCAGGCGCCGCTCGATCGCCAGTGAGACAGCCTCTCGGATCGGAGGTTCAGCGCCCAGATGGAATTCAGCGTTGGGCTGGATCAGAAAGGACAGCGCCTGGTAGCTGGCGGGGCGGGAGCGCAGTCGCCTCCGCGCACGAGGGTGCGGGGTGGCCGGCGTGCCGCCGGGGCGCTGATTGCCGGCATCGGCGTGTTTTTCCTGGTGCAGGCGGTGCGATGACGGAGGCGGCGTCGGGACCGACGCCCGAGCGAGGGGTGAATCAGACGCCCAGGATAGCATTGACAGTATTGTTGCTGGCCCCCGGCGCAGCGCTGGCTCACGGGTCTGCTCCCGGGCTGGCCGGCTTCATCAGCGGATTCGCTCATCCGCTTGTTGAACCGGCGCACCTGATCGCGCTGATTGCTTTTTTGTTGCTGATCGGTCAGCAAGGCTTCAAGGCTACCCACCCCGGACTCCCGGCGTTGTGTATCGCCAGCGGCGTCGGCCTGCTGGTCGCAGGCCTGGGCTGGCCGCTGAGCACCGACGTGGCCCTGCTGGGTTGTGCTGCAGTGAGCGGAATTGCAGTGGCGGCGGCCAAGCCAATGCCCCGCATCATCTACGTGATCGCAGGCACCTGGTTGGGGCTGGGCATTGGCGTGGCGTCTGCGCCAGATGGACCCCGTAGCGGCGCGATGATCGCGACGATGCTCGGCACCTGGGCTGGCGTGTGTGTCTGGGCTACGAATGGTTCGGGAGTGGTCGATGCGCTGAAGCGACCGTGGATTCAAGTGCTGGTCCGCGTGGTGGCCTCCTGGATGGCCGCTTGTGCGTTGTTGTTCCTTGCGCTGACTGTGGCCCCGAAGAAGCCGGTGAATGCACTGCCGATCAGCACGCCCGGATTGCTTGACGTCCGGAAATGACGTATGCGCCGTCGCCCCAAGGCCGCAAACTCAGTCTGGGGGATGGACGTCTCGTCTTCTGCGGCGTAAGTTGCCTCTTTTTCCGCCCATGCCCGGGCGTAAAAGCGGAATCCGAAAGGAGATCGTGATGGCAACCCAAGCTCGACCCAAGGTCTGCATCGATCGGCTGCTGCCGGCCGACACCCGCCGTTTTCAATCGACGATCCGCCGCAGTGGTACGGTGCGCGCCGTATTGGTGGCCAGCAAGATGTGGATGAACGGAAGCACCTTGCGGGTGCGGTTTCTTGATGGCACGGCCGCGCAGAAGGCGAAGGCGCGTGATGCGCCGCGCGCTTCTGGGACAGGACACTAGCCGGTCAGCCGGTATTGCGCAAGCCGGCGGCAATGCCGTTGATCGAGATGTGAATGCCGCGGCGCACACGGGCAAACGCCGGGTCGTCCAGGTTCGGGTCGCCGACGTACGCGCGGTAGCGGCGCAGCAATTCGACCTGCAGGTGGTTCAGCGGATCGAGGTAGGGGAAACGATGCTCGATCGAGCGCGCCAGCGCCGGGTTCGACGCCAGCCGGTGATCGCTGCCGGTGATCTGGGTCAATGCGTCGTTGGTGCGCTGCCACTCGGCCTGAATCAGCCCGAAGATCTTCTTGCCCAGCTTCTTGTCGGGAACCAGCTCGACATAGCGCGCGGCGATCGCGAAATCGCACTTCGCGATCACCATGTCCAGGTTCGACATCAGCGTGCGGAAAAACGGCCACTGCTTGTGCATGCGCTGCAGCAAGGCCAGGCGCTGCTTGCGCTTCGCTTCATCCTTGCCGAGGAACTCATCGATCGCCGAACCGAAGCCACACCAGCCCGGCAACGCGATCCGGCATTGACCCCAGCTGAAGCTCCAGGGAATGGCGCGCAGATCCTCGATTTCGCGGGTGGCCTTGCGCGATGCCGGGCGCGATCCCAGGTTCAGCTCGGCGATTTCCCGGATCGGCGTGGCGCTGAAGAAATAGTCGGTGAAACCGGGCGTCTCGTAGACCAGCTTGCGATAGGCCGCAAAGCTGGCGTCGCTGATCGCCGAGGCGGCCTCCAGAAAACTCGCCGGCGCACTCTTGGTCGGGTGCAGCAAGGTCGCTTCCAGCGTTGCTGCCACCAGCGTCTCGAGATTGCGCCGGCCGATTTCGGGGTGTGCGTATTTCGACGCGATCACTTCGCCCTGCTCGGTCAGGCGGATCTGGCCGTTGACCGTGCCCGGCGGCTGCGCCAGGATTGCCTGGTAGCTCGGGCCGCCGCCACGGCCAACCGTACCGCCGCGGCCGTGAAACAGGCGCAGCGTGATGCCGTGGCTTGCGCCGGGGCTGCCGAACAACTCGGCCAGCGAGATCTCGGCGCAATACAGCTCCCAGTTGCTGGTAAAGCTGCCACCGTCCTTGTTGCTGTCGCTGTAGCCCAGCATGATGTCCTGCTCGGCACCCGAGCGCTGGAGCAGTTCGGCGATTCCGGGAAGCGCGAAATATTCGCGCATGATCGGTGCCGCCTGGCGCAGGTCGCCGATGGTCTCGAACAGCGGCACGACGATCACCGAGCCCACTGCCGCGCCGTCGTCCGCACCGTCGAGCGTGCCACGCAGCAGGCTGGTCTCCTTCAACAGCAGCTGCACCTCCAGCAGATCGCTGACCGCCTCGGTGTGCGAGATGATGTAGTGACGCAGCGCCTCGCGCCCATATCGCGCCAGCATGCGGCCGGCGGCCTCGAAGATTTTCAGCTCGTGATGGGTGTGGTCGCTGTAGGTCGCACCATGCACCCGCAACGGCCGAGCATCGTTCAGCAGGCCGAGCAGCACGGTGCGCTTGCCGGCTTCGTCGAGTGCGCTGTAGTCGGGCTCCAGCCTGGCAGTGCGCAGCAGTTCGGCAACCACCAGTTCGTGTTTGTCCGAGCTTTGCCGCAGATCGACGGTTGCCAGGTGAAATCCGAAAACCTGCAAGGCCCGCTTCAGCGGACGCAGGCGCGGCTCGGTCAGTGCGCCTGCGTGATTGGCGAGCAATGAGTCCTCGATGATCTGCAGCTCAGCCAGCATCTCCTCGGCGCTGGCATAGGGGCTCTGCGGCGCCACAGCATGGCGCAGCGGTTCGGTGCCGGTGAATGCCTGCAAGGTGGCGGCCAGACGGGCATACATGCCGATCAGTGCACGCCGATAGGGCTCGTCGGTACGGTGACCACTGTGATCAGGCGAGGTGTCGGCCAGCGCGGTCAGGGCGGGCGAGATCGTCGCCAAGGTGGCGGATATCGACATCTCTGCGCCAAGCTCATGCACCTCGGTCAGATAAAAGCGCAGCACGGTTTCGCATTGCCGGGCGAGCGCCATTTCCAGCGTTTCGGCCGATACGTTCGGGTTGCCGTCGCGGTCGCCGCCGATCCAGTTGCCCATCCGGAAGAAGCTGGCGATCGGATGGCCGGGCAGGGCGGCTTCCAGATCCCGGTACATGCGGGGAATCTGGCGCAGGAAGGTAGAACGGTAATACGACAGCGCGTTTTCGATCTCGTCGGCAACCGTCAATTTGGAGGTGCGCAGCATGCGGGTCTGCCACAGCTGCGTGACGCGGGCCCGGATCCGCGATTCATTGGCTGATTGCTCGCGCTCGCTGGGCAGGTCGTCGCGTTGCTCGACCATCTCGGCGATGGCCCGCTCGGCGTCGAGAATGCTCTTGCGTTGCACCTCGGTCGGGTGCGCAGTCAGCACCGGTGCGATGTAGGCATGCGTCAGCGTTTTTGCAATGTCGGCACCACGGATGCCGGCCGCAGCGAGCCGTTCCAGCGTCATCGACAGCGAGCCTTCCTGCAGGTGGCCCTGGCGCTCGTGATGGACGCGTCTGCGCACGTGGTGACGGTCTTCGGCGATGTTGGCCAGATGCGAAAAATAAGCGAAAGCGCGGATCACGCTGACGGTCTGGTCGCCGCTCAGGTTCTTCAAAAGGCGATCGAGTGCGCGGCCGGCTTGCGCGTCGCTTTTCAGCCGATACGCCACCGACAACTGCCTGACCCGCTCGACCAGATCGAATGCAGCCTGGCCTTCCTGCTCGCGAATTACGTCACCGAGAATTCGGCCGAGCAGTCGTATGTCTTCAACGAGGCGTCGGTTCTTGTCCGCAGCATCGGCGACCGCCTTTTTTGCCGTTGCGGCGTTTTTCGGTTGGATCGTGGCGGCTTTGCTGGCGGGTCGGGTGGCCATGTTGATGCGATGTAATTTAGTTACCAACTGGTGTATCGTAACAAAGATGCTCCAACAGGCCGTTGGCAAAATGCCACCCACAGCCGGTGCTGATAGGCAACGAGCAAGAGTCGAGCCTGCCGCTGTGCGAACGGCACCGTTTCGTCGGGCACGTCGCCCTGGCTGATAGGATCGCACGATGGCAAGCATCCTTTCCAAATCAGGCGGCGATGGCGCTGCGACTGGCACGTTGGCGCCACTGCGGATCGCCACGCGTGAGAGCCGGCTGGCCCTGTGGCAGGCCGAACACGTTCGCGATCTGCTGGTCGAGCGCTTCGGGCTCACGGTCGAGCTGCTTGGCATGACGACGCTTGGCGACCAGATCCTGGACCGCGCCTTGTCGAAGATCGGTGGCAAGGGTTTGTTCGTGAAGGAGCTGGAAACTGCGCTCGAGCAGGGACGTGCCGAACTGGCAGTGCATTCATTGAAGGATGTGCCGATGGACCTGCCCGACGGCTTCGCGCTGGCCGCTGTGCTGACGCGCGAGGACCCGCGGGATGCCTTTGTTTCAAACCGGTATGAGTCGGTCGATGATCTCCCACAAGGGGCGCTGGTCGGAACCTCGAGCCTGCGTCGCGTGGTTCAGTTGCGCAATCTGCGGCCCGATCTGCGGGTCGAGCCCTTGCGGGGTAACCTCGACACACGGCTGCGCAAGCTCGATGAAGGCCAGTACGATGCCATCGTGCTGGCCGCCGCGGGATTGACCCGGCTTGGCTTGAGCAGGCGCATCCGCAGTGCCTTCGATACCGATGCGATGCTACCGTGCGCGGGGCAGGGCGCACTCGGCATCGAGATCCGCAGCGATGCGGCGGCGCTGGCCGCACAGCTCGCTGAACTGGTCGACCGCCCGACGTTTCTCGCAGTCGAAGCCGAGCGTGCGGTGTCACGGGCGCTCGGCGGAAGCTGCAGCATGCCATTGGCGGCGCATGCCACCTGGAATGGTGCCAGCCTCGAATTGCGCGTTGCGCTCGGCCACCCGCTGCACACCGCGACCCCCTTGTTGCGCCATCGTTGCGCCGCCGCAGTCGACGGCGCAAGCGCTGCGCGCGCGCTTGGCGAACGGGCCGCCGCGGCTCTTAGTGATGCCGGGGCGGGCAGCTACCTGGCTGGAAGCTGATCGGTGCGTCAGGTCGGGCCGAAAGTGCTGGTGACAAGGCCGAGCGAACAGGCCGTGAACTGGGTTCGCGCCCTGCGAGCCGAAGGTGTCGATGCCGTTGCCGCGCCATTGATCGCGATCGGCGAAGCTCCAGATGTCGCGGCTGTCGACGCCGCATGGGCGTCGATCGAGCAGTGGTCACTGCTCGTCTTCGTCTCGCCGAATGCGGTCACCCAGTTCTTCGCCCGCCAGGCGTCGGGACGTTCATGGCCGCAGCGGCTGCGTGTGGCCGCGCCGGGTCCGGGCACAGGCGCCATCCTGCGCGAGCGCGGCGTGCCCGCCGAGCAGGTCGTCGAGCCGGCGGCCGATTCGGAGAATTTCGACTCGGAAGCCCTTTGGCAACAGTTGGGCGAGTCGAATTGGCACGGCGCTCGGGTGCTGATCGTACGCGGCGAGGGCGGGCGCAACTGGCTGGCTGCACGCTTGCGAGATGCCGGTGCAGAGGTTGAGTTTCTAGCCGCATATCAGCGAGGTGAAGCAAAACCGCCCGAGCCAGTGCGCGCGACGATGCAACAGGCACTGGCGCATCCAGCCGAGCACCTGTGGTTTTTCAGCAGCAGCGAATCGGTGGCCAATCTGCTGAGCCTGCAGTTGCTGTCGGATACTGAACTGCGCTTGGCGTTGAGCGGCTCGCGCGCGCTGGCAACTCATCCGAAGATTGCCGAATCGGCCCGCCACGCCGGGTTTGGCACGGTGCTGCAGAGCCGTCCTGGCGTGGCCGAGGTCGTCGCCTGCATACAATCTGTTGCCCCGCTGGATTGTTCCAGTGCCCCGCGCCGCGCCCTGTGAGCGACCCCCCTATCCCACCACCTCCATCATCACCAGCCCGCGCCGACTCCACGCGTCTGGGAGCGCCAGCATCTGCGTCGCCTGCCGAGGCGGCAGATGCTCGCGGAAAAAACCTCGCACCGACCGTCTTCATCGTGATCGCGGTGCTGGTCGGCGTGAGCGGGCTGGCGCTGGCGTGGCGCACCGATCAGCGCGTGCGCTTGCTTGAACAGGAACTGGTTCTGCGCCAGCGCGACATTCAGCAGCAAGCCACCGAGGCACGAATGCTCTCGCAGCAGACGCTGGAGGGATTGCGCGAATCCACCGCCAAGGTCTCGCTGCTCGAGGCTCGCTTGTCAGAGGTGGGCGTGCAGCGCGGGCAACTCGACGAATTGATCGTCTCACTGTCGCGCTCGCGCGATGAAAACATCGTCGTTGAAATCGAATCGGCGTTGCGCGTCGCGCAGCAGCAAAGCCTGCTGAGCGGCAGCGCTGAGCCTTTGGTGGCCGTCTTGCGCCAATCGGAAGATCGACTGGGGCGTTACAACCAGCCGCGCCTCGAAGGTGTACGTCGCGCGATCGCACGCGACCTGGACCGCATCCGCAAGGTCGGTGTGGCCGATGTCGGCGGTTTGTTGATCAAGCTCGACGAGGTGGTTCGCATGGTGGACGAACTTCCGATGTTGTCTTCGCCCGAACCACGTCGAATGTCGTCCACGGCCAGGTCGGCGGCGCCGAGTGGGCGCGCTGCCAAAGGGGCCGCAGCGGCCGCCAGTGCTGCCTCTGGTTCTTCGGCTTGGCCGGAATGGGCCAGCATCGACGCCTGGAATCGTGTTGGAGACCGGGTCTGGTCGGAAGCGAGGGCGTTGTTGCGAGTCAGCCGTGTCGAGCATCCGGAAGCCATGTTGATTGCGCCGGAGCAGTCGTACTTCCTTCGCGAGAACCTGAAGCTGCGCTTGTTGAATGCGCGGCTGGCATTGCTGAGCCGGCAGTTCGACACGGCGCAGGCCGATCTGCGCACCGCTGCCGGAGCGATCGAACGCTTTTATGACAGCAGCTCGCGCCGCACCCAGTTGGCACAGGAGCAGCTGCGGCAGATCGCGGCGCAGTCGCGCCAGGGGGCGATTCCCTTGCCGGATGACACATTGGCTGCACTGACCGCGGCCGCCGGCCGCTAGCACCGGGCACCTCACATGCGTGCCGTCATCTGGCTGATTCTTATTTTTGTCGCCGCGGTGGTGGCGGCGACCTCACTGGGCAGCAACGACGGCCTGGCCAGCTTCTACTGGAGCGGCTGGCGTTTCGACATGTCGCTCAACCTGTTCCTGCTGTTGCTGATCGGCACCTGTTTCGTGCTGGTCAGCGTGATGCAGGCAATCGGCGCGTTGACTGGCCTGCCCAAACGCGCACAGGAATGGCGCACCGCACGCCGCGACCGCAGCGCGCAGGCGGCATTGCGCGAATCGCTGGCGCAGTATTTCGGCGGGCGTTACAGCCGATCGGCCAGCGCAGCGCAGCGCGCACTGACGATCCAGGCCGACACGCCCGAGCTGGCGCAGGACAACGATTTCACAGTGCTGGCTCACTTGCTGCATGCCGGCAGCGCGCATCGCCTGCAGAACCGTCTTCAGCGTGATCAGCAACTGGCCAAGGCGCTCGACCTGTCGCAACGCAGCCCGGCGGCGCGTCCTGTGGAAGAGGGTGCACGCCTGCTGGCGGCCGAGTTCGCGCTCGACGATCGCGATGCCGAACGCGCACTTGCGCTGCTGACCGATCTGCCACCCGGCGTGGCACGCCGCACCCACGCGCTGCGCCTGAAGCTGCAGGCCTCGCGCCTGGCTCAGCAACCGCTCGAAGCCTTGCGAACCGCCCGCTTGCTGGCCAAGCACCAGGGCTTCTCGAAGATTGCGGCGCAAAGCCTGCTGCGTTCACTGGCCTGCGAATCGTTGAGCCGCGCGCGCGACATCGATCAATTGCGCCAGATCTGGCTTCAGTTCGATCCGGCTGAGCGTCGTGATGCCTTCATTGCCGCGCATGCGGTGCGTCACGCCGTGCTACACGACGGCGCAAATGAAGCACGCGGTTGGTTGCGCCCGTTCTGGGACCAGCTCTCCTCACTCGGCAGCGACGAACGGGCCGTGCTGTCTGGCGCGCTGGCTGACGCCAGCGAAGGCATCGGACCGGAGTGGCTGCCGCGGCTCGAGGCCGCAGCACAGGCCTTCCCGACCGACGGCGCGATTGCCCATGCAGTCGGCAGTGCGCTGGCACAGCGCCAGTTGTGGGGCAAGGCCCGCCGCCTCCTCGAACAGGCGGCCAACGACGACGAACTGGCCCCGTTGGCGAGACGCGATGCGCTGGTTCAACTGGCCCGCATCGCGCGCCAGCACGACGACGTTGCCAAGGCCGGCGAGTTCCTTGAGGCGGCCGCTCGACTTGCCTGACGCGCTCCAAAAATCGTAAATCATTCTGATATACTGCGAGGCTTCGCGGCTGTAGCTCAGTTGGATAGAGTACTTGGCTACGAACCAAGGGGTCGTGGGTTCGAATCCTGCCAGCCGCACCAGAAGTAGTAACAGGATCAACGGGTTAAAAGCTTCGGCTTCTAGCC
>JBBRID010000141.1:0-8723 GCA_038221635.1 Burkholderiales bacterium | reverse complement strand
GCCACCAAGCTGAAGGTTTCAACCAGACTGGCCTGATGATGGAGCTCGCCGCCGGCCATCGATGACCATACCGTGTTCGCCGAAGCGACACGCTTGCGCGCCTGAACGACCAATGCAGGATCGAAACTGCCCAATGGGCTGCGCAGATAGTCGACTCGTTGTTCGTCGGCCAGCGCATACGCCTGGCGCACGGCTGCAAGGCGCGGGGCAGGTCGTGCGGCGTCGGGAGGCAGACTCTGCGCGCAGAAGAACAGCAGGTCGTGCGCCAGCCGCTGCAAGACAGCCGGGTTGATTTCGCTGCCTCGCAAAAAGCCGCGAAGCAGTGAGAGCACCCGCGATGCCAGACGCTTGCTGAATACATCAGCCTGCAGCAGACCCTTCGCCAAGGCCTCGAAGACGGCAGCAGCCAGTTGCCAAAGCGTCCGATTGATGTTGCCATCCGGACCGGAAGCGGCCAGTGACAGCCCGGCACAAAGATCGCTGATGCGGGCCAGAATCAACGGACTCGGTGTCTTGATATTGGCCAGCGTGAGTTGTTCGAGCGCGCTCAGGCTGCGCTCATCGACCGGCCGCGCCGAAGCTTCTGAATCGTCGGCGATCTTCCGCCAATCCCAAGGCCGAGGCCACAAATCAGCCGGGTGGACACGCTCGGCACCGGAAGTTTCCAGCAGGACCCTCATCTGCGGGAACAGCCACAGCGCAGGCACCGGATTGCCGGCCAGTTCCCGGCCCAGAAAATCGACGACGGCAAAGGACGCCTGCTCGATGTGTTCGACCAGCGCCGCATCGAGTCGCGCTGGCCGTTCGAGTGCCCAGCGCAGTGCCGCATCGCTGGCGGTCAGCACTTTCGCCGCCGCGGTGGAGCCGATCACCGTCGTCGCGCCGACACATTGATGGATCAGTGAACGCGCTTGCCGCAGGCTGCCCGACTCGAGCGCGGAGACATCAGAGCCGGCATGCGATTCGCTCTCGCGTACATAGCGGCGCAGCAGCTTCTGCGCCGAGGCGAGCGTGGTACGCAGCTCGTTGTGCACCCAGGCAAGCGAACTCGGATCATCCAGGCGGCGTGCCAACACAGCAGACGCGTCACCCGTATCCGCCGCGTCGCTTGCGCGCGGAAAAGGATCGATCTGGGCAGGAAAATTCATGCTGGTTCAGACGATCTTGAAGCGAGCAACCGACTGCCGCAATTCGTCGGCAGTCTTGGACAACTCGCGAACCATCCGGGCGGTCGATCGCGTCCCTTCGCCGGTCTGTTCGGTCACGGCGAGAATGTGCTGGATATTGGTCGCCACCACGTTGGCAGTATCGGCCTCTTGCAGCGCCTGCTTCGAAATCCCTTCGATCAGCTCGGACAATCGGCGTGACACGCCATCGATGTCGGACAACGCTGCCCCTGCCGCATCCGACAGCCGGGTGCCATCGACCACGCCCTGCGTCGAACGTTCCATCGCCGCCACTGCATCCTGAGTGTCGACCTGGATCGTGCGCACCAGCGCGGCGATCTGCCGCGTGGCATCGGCGGAACGCTCGGCCAGGCGCTGCACTTCTTCGGCCACTACCGAGAAGCCGCGACCGGCTTCGCCAGCCGACGCGGCCTGGATCGCGGCGTTCAATGCGAGCACGTTGGTCTGCTCGGTGATGTCGGAGATCAATTCAGTGATCTCCCCGATTTCCTGCGACGACTCGCCGAGCCGCTTGATGCGCTTGGATGTGTCCTGAATCTGGTCGCGGATCACGTGCATGCCACCGATGGTCGCCTGCACCGAGGTCGATCCGCGATCGGCAGCGGCCAGCGACTGTTGCGCCACATGAGACATCAGCTGGGCCTGCGAAGACACCTGGACGATGCGCCCGGCCATTTGCAACACCGCCTCTCCGGTATCGCGGATTTCACGCAACTGCTCGGACGATGCGGCCAGCAGTTCGACCGAGGTCGTATCCACTTGTTCGGTCGTATCGGTCACCCGCGACGCCGTTCCCTGTACCTGTGCAACCAGCGAGCGCAATTCCTCGACCGTGTAATTCACCGAATCGGCAATGGCGCCGGTAATGTCTTCGGAAACCGTTGCCTGCTGAGTCAGGTCACCTTCGGCCACCAACTGAAGTTCGTTCATCAAGCGCAGGATCGCCGTCTGGTTGGCGTCATTGCTGCGCCTGGCCTGCGACTGCAGGCGTTGCGCGACGATGCGTTGCGAATCGGCAAGTGCTGCGCGTTCCTGCTGGCGGATGACGAACAGGCGCAGCCACCCCAGGCTGTCCAGCAGCAGCAGCAGCAGCGAAGAAGCCGCCATCGCATAGGTCGGCCAGAGCTCTTCGGAAGCGCCCGATACCTGAGCGACGACCAACTCGAGTTGCCGGCTAAGCAGGTCGCTGTCTGCCAGGATGGCCGCCTGCGCAACACGTGCCGACGAAAGGCCCTGCAGCTTGTTCAACAGGGACGAGGCTGGATCCTGCAGCGCCTCGAACTGCTGCAGCAGGCCACCGAGGCGTTCTTGCTGCAAACGGTCACGCGGTGCCGACAGGCGCAATTCAGTGCTGCCTTTGATCAGCGCCTCCAGCAAGGCGCGAAACACGCTCAGATCCTTGCCGAGGGTGACGAGTCGATCGCGATTGACCCCTTTGGCCGTCAGCAATCGGCTGACACCATAGGGAATGCGCTGGCTCAGCATCAGCAATTGGCCGACGGCCGCGACTTCGGCCGCAGCCGCGCCTTGCTGAAGTTTCAGCGCCGAGACACTTTCGACGCTTTCCTGCAACGCTGTTGCCTGCCGCTCGATGGCGCGCACCAGGTCGGCAGACTGGACCAGCGTGGCGCGCTGCGCCAGGACTGTCGCGACATTCGCCTGCATCGCCTGTGCCCGCGGCAGGGCGGCCTTGAGCGCTGGCGACTCGGCTTTGCCGCTGACGCCTGCGGCGGCGATCAGCCCGTCCATTGCACGATCGAGCGCTTGCGCGCTACCCTGCAGTTCGTCGAGCGCCGCCCCGTCGCCTTCCAGCGATTGCGATGCCGACTTGGCCAGGCGCTGTGTCTGCAAAAGTGCCTGGCTTGCGACGGCGGTAGGCAAGGGCGACCGCTGTTGTTGCAAACCGTCGAAGATCAACACGGCAATCAGTCCGATGGCACCGAGCACGACCAGGGTCGTCAGCAGGCGCTGCTGCCGCGCCATCTGCCAGCCGCCGATCAGCGGCAGGCGGCGAGCGTCGCCCCGAATCGGCCGCGCATCGGCTTCGTCTTCGAAGTCGGTTGCGGCCGTGTCGTAGGCACTGCTCAGACCAGCCGGCGAATCACCTGCGGGCCGGGCAGTCCGCAATCGCCCGGAAGCTGGCGGCCGATCTGCTGCCACGATGACACCGGGAGTGGTCGGCTCGTGCGTTTCGGTATCGCTGGCGGTGATGTCCAGGCGGGTGCCGCGCAACGAGGACGCACGGCTGGCGGCGCCATCGGGCGGGTCGGTTGGATCGTACGGACTCATGTCGAAGACTGCAATACGGGCTCCCTGCCTGCGGGATATCGGGCGGCCGACGGTTTTACCTGAGGCCGCAAAGGTAAGTGAACGCTACGTCCGCGCAAGGATGTCGAGAAAATGTGCATCGGTGGCCAGCTCGGCAAGTTTGATTTCCTGCCAAACTCGCTCCGAAGCGGCGGCTTCCCGGTAACGAAGACCGGCGAAACGCGGGCGTGCAATGGGGGAGAAAGCATCGGCATCCACGGCGCTCAGCCCGTCTTCTCGCCTGAGGCCGGCCAATTGATCGACGCGCAACGCGCAATTGGCCCCCAAGCGGGCGTTCAGCGCAACCATCCAGCCGCCGACTGGTGGCGCGTTGGGCGAAGGAACCAGGCCCAGAAACGCCGCCAGATCAACGACCCCTTGCAACTGGCCCCGAAAGTTGGCGACACCGAGAAACCAGGACCGGGTGTGCGGCACGTCGATGCAGCCCGTGAATTGCGAAATTTCGCCCGCATCGGAAAGTGGCAGCAGCAATCCAAAGCCGGCGCACTCGACCGCCAGCCAGGTGCGCTCGCGCTGCTGCCCCTTCTTGGCCGTTGACGATTGGTCTATCGAGCCGAACGGCGCCTGGCTTGGAGATTGCGTATTCACCATCGGCAGCAGGCTCGCCATCAGGTCGCTTCAGCCACAGCGACGAATTTTTGCTACCAGATCGGCGGCGTCGATCGGTTTGACGACGTAGTCGATTGCGCCCTGGCGCAAGCCCCAGAGGCGATCGGTCTCTTGATGCTTGCTGGTGCACATGATGACGGGCAATCCCGCATATCGCGGATCGCGCGTGATGCGCCGTGTCAACTGAAATCCGTTCTGCCCCGGCATCACGACGTCCATCAACACCAGATCGGGACGGTTTTCGTCGAGCTCGCGCATCGCGTCGTCGCCATTACCCGCGGTGCTGACCCGGAATCCATGCTGTCCGAGCACCTCGCTCAGATGGTGCAGCTGGGTCTTGGAGTCGTCGACCAGCAGAATTTTCTCGATCGCCATCAAGACCCCTGCAGGTTGTCGCGCGGCGCCGCAGGACCGTAGGTCTGCACCGCCTGCAGCAGTTGTTCTTTGGTGAACGGCTTGGTCAGGTAGTCCTGCGAGCCGACCAGGCGACCGCGCGCCTTGTCGAACAAGCCGTCCTTGGACGACAACATGATCACCGGCAGGTCGACGAACCGTGGATTGCGCTTGATGATGGCGCAGGTCTGATAACCGTCGAGACGCGGCATCAGAATGTCGCAGAAGACCAGGTCCGGGCCGTGGTCTACCAGCTTGCCCAAGGCATCGAATCCGTCCTCGGCGAGCAGCACCTCATGACCGGCCTGCTTTAGGAAGATCTCGGCGCTGCGACGGATCGTGTTGCTGTCATCGATGACCAGCACCTTCACAACACCGCCGGACGATGGGAGATCCGGGCAGGTCGTCGATTCGTCTGCTGGCAGGTTCATGCTTGCTTTTTCCTTCGCAAAGACCACCCCAAGATCCGTTACCGCCGACGCCGACGCCGTAGCACGTGCCGTCAGCCGGCGCGTCATGCAGGCAGGAGCGTGGTCAGATCTCGATCATCTCGAAGTCTTCCTTGCGCGCACCACATTCAGGGCAGGTCCAGTTCATTGGTACATCGGCCCATGCGGTGCCGGACTTGATACCGTGTTCGGGGTCACCAGCGGCTTCGTCGTATATCCAGCCGCATATCAGGCACATCCAGGTTCTAGGCTCGGTCACTTGGTGTTCTTTGCGTCACTACAATGGGTCGGGATTGTAGCGATGCCCCTTCGGGGGCAGACCCGATCCCAATCGACACCCGCGCAACAGTGCTTACCTTTCCTGCCAGCCTCGGCCGCCATCGCCGCTCGCCTCTTGCTGTTTAACCGGATGCCGCCGCCAATGAGCCCAGAAAGCCCCTCCCCCTCCAGCGATGCTGTCGACGAACTCATGCAGGAGTCGCCGCCGCCGGCTTGTGTCCTCAGTTTCAATGCCAGCGATCCGAGCGGTGCGGGCGGAGTCGCCGGCGATGTCGTGACGGTATCGGCGATGGGTGCGCATGCGTTGCCGGTCGTGACGGCCCTGGTGATCCGCGACACCGCGGAAATCTTCGACCACCATGCGATCGACCCGGACATCGTCGTCGAGCAGGCCCGCAGCATCCTCGAGGACGTGACGATCACGGCCTGGAAGGTCGGCTTCCTCGGCACCGCCGAATGCGTCAGCGCGGTTGCTGAAGTGCTGAGCGACTACCCCGACGTGCCACTGGTTGCCTATATGCCGAACCTGTCCTGGGTCGAAGAGGATTCGCAGCAGGCCTATCTGGATGCTTTCCGTGAGCTGGTGCTTCCGCAGACCGAGGTGCTGGTCGGCAACCATCAGACCCTGACCGATTTCCTGCTCCCCGACTGGGACAACGAACGCCCCGCGTCGCCACGCGAGTTGGCAGTCGCAGCCGGTGAACACGGAACCCGTTTCGTGCTGGTGACGAGCGTGCTGGTTTCCAGTTCGAAGTCGGCCGACCAGTATCTCGACAACGTGCTGGCCTCCCCACAAGGCGCGATCACCGGCGAGAAGTTCGAGCGCTTCGATGTCAGCTTCGTCGGCGCTGGAGATACCTTGTCGGCTGCGCTCGCCGCCTTGCTGGCATCGGGTGCCGAACTGCAGCCGGCGGTCGGTGAAGCGCTGACCTTCCTCGATCAGGCGCTCGACGCCGGTTTTCGGCCCGGCATGGGCAACGTGATTCCAGACCGCTTCTTCTGGGCCTTGCCACCGGGGGATGACGAAGACGACTCGTCAGGTGGGCCCGGCGACGGTGACACGATCAACGGACCGCGCCAGATTCACTGAGCCACGATGAGAAATCAAGACCTGTTCGAGCGCGCCCGGCGCGTCATTCCCGGCGGCGTCAATTCACCGGTCCGCGCCTTTCGCGCGGTCGGTGGCGTGCCGCGTTTCATCAGCAGCGCAGCCGGCGCCTATATGACGGATGCGGAAGGCCGGCGCTACATCGACTACATCGGCTCCTGGGGACCGATGATCCTCGGCCATGGCGATCCAGTGGTGATCGCGGCGGTGCAACAGGCGGTGACCGAAGGCTTGTCGTTCGGCGCACCGACCGAGCGCGAAATCGAACTGGCCGAAGAGATCCTCAAACTCGTTCCGAGCATGGAGCAGGTGCGGCTGGTCAGCTCCGGCACCGAAGCCTGCATGAGCGCGTTGCGGCTGGCACGCGGCGCAACCGGGCGCAACAAGATCATCAAGTTCGAAGGCTGCTACCACGGCCATGCCGATGCCTTGCTGGTCAAGGCCGGATCGGGTCTGGCCACCTTCGGCCATCCGACCAGTGCCGGTGTGCCGGCCGAAGTCGTCCAGCACACGCTGGTTCTGGAATACAACAACCTCGAGCAGATCACCGAAGCGTTTGCGCTGCACGGCGCCGACATCGCCTGCGTCATGATCGAGCCGATCGCCGGCAACATGAATTTCGTTCGTGCCAGCGTGCCGTTCATCAAGCAGCTGAGGGAACTGTGCAGCCAGCACGGCGCGCTGCTCGTATTCGACGAGGTGATGACCGGGTTCCGGGTTGCCCTGGGCAGCGCGCAAAGCCTGTATGCACAGGCATTGCCGGGTTTTGCGCCCGACATCAGCGTGTTCGGCAAGGTCATCGGCGGGGGCATGCCGCTGGCGGCGTTCGGCGCATCGACCGCGATCATGGAACAGCTGGCGCCGCTCGGCCCGGTGTACCAGGCCGGGACGCTGTCGGGCAATCCGGTGGCCACGGCTTGCGGACTGGCAACCTTGCGCCGGATCCAGCAGCCGGGCTTCTTCGAAGCACTGTCTGCCCGCACGCGCGGCCTCGTTGATGGTTTGCTCGGTGTTGCTGCACAGTCTGGTGTAGCAATGGTCGGCGACTGCCAGGGCGGTATGTTCGGTTTTTTCTTTGCAGCTACTCTGCCGCAGAATTACGCCGAGGTGATGGCCACCGACAAGGATCGCTTCAACCGCTTCTTCCATGCCATGCTCGAGCGTGGCGTCTATTTCGCACCCGCCTTGTACGAAGCCGGCTTCGTCAGCGCCGCCCACAGTGACGCTGACATCGCCGCGACGCTGAAGGCAGCCGCCGCGGCGCTGCGAAGCTGAGGCCGCCCGCCCGACGCCGCCGAAGAGCCAGCAACCCATGAGTGCGACGGCGCCCGCCTGCGGCAATTGCGGCGCGGCGATGCGCGACCTGCAGCTCGCTGGCCATTACGGCAGCACCGTCACCATCGACATCTGCCAGGACTGCGATCTGGTCTGGTTCGACGACGTCGAAACCGCTCGCTTGTCGGGGCCCGGCATGCTGGACCTGATCGGTGAGATGGCCTCGGCACAACGCCTGCCGCACCGCACGCTGAATGCAACGATTGCCTGTCCACGCTGCGCCGGACCCGTGCGCAGCGTGCACAACCGGTCGCGCTGGGGTGCCTCCAAGCAGTTGGCCTGCCTGAAACGGCACGGTGCCTATCAATCGTTCGCGCAGTTTCTGGCGGAGAAAGGCCTGACCCGGCCGATGAGTTCGGCCGATCGGGCACGGCTGCTGCAACGCGACGGCGAGATCCACTGCATCAATTGCGGCGCACAGATCGATGCCGATGCGAAGCAATGTCGCTGGTGCGAATCAATCCCGGCGCTGGTCGACGTGGCCCGCCTCGCTGCGTCGCTCGATCCCGAGGAGGCACTGAATCGACAGGCGGTGCATGCAACACCGGTGCGCAAGGCGGCGTATGGCTGCCTGGCCTGCGGTGCTGCCGTGCCGCGCGAGGCCGACTGGTCTTGCCCGCAATGCGGCGCAACCCTGGTTGCCGCCGGCCTGGCCGAAGCGCATCGCCGTGTTGCCGAATTGGGTCCGGCGTTGCGCGCGCACACACAGAAGCCTGCACCCGAAGTCGTCAAGCGTCGCCTCGAAGCCCAGGACGCCGGACTGCAACGCCAGCGCGAGTGGGCGGCCGACATGCAGGCGCAAGCGGATGCTCAGGCCGGGCGAGTCGGAACCCACGATTGGCAGAATGCCGATATCCCGCTCCGGCGCCAGCTCGGTTGGGTTGCCGTGGTGCTCGCATTGCTCGCTCTGTGGCACTGGTGGTGACTTGGCATGCCCCTTGCCTGGATCTGGTAACTCTAAAATTCCCCATACATATCCACATCCTCGGCATCTGCGGCACCTTCATGGGCGGTCTGGCCGCGCTGGCTCGCGAG
>JBBRID010000140.1:0-8727 GCA_038221635.1 Burkholderiales bacterium | reverse complement strand
GAGCGTCGGCTGCGAATCGACCGCAGCGGTCCATTTCTCACCGTCTTTTTGCCCCATAGCTGGGCTATGGGGCTGCAAATCCGGCAAGAACTGTCCTCGCTGGGGCCGATTCTCGCTATCGACGCCCCCAAGCCCGACAGGCTCCTAGAATGACCCACGATGAAGCATTGTGATGTCGACGTGCGCGGGGCCGGAATCGTTGGAACCTGTCTCGCCTTGTCATTGGCCCGACTGGGCCTGAGCGTGCGCCTGCACGCCGAGGCGGCTCCGACGGATGCCGCCGCAGACGTGCGAGCATTCGCGCTCAATGCGGCTTCGGTCAAGCTGCTGCGAGACCTGAAGGTCTGGGATGGCCTGCCGATCCAGTCCAGAACCGCGGTGCGCGAAATGGTGGTCCATGGCGACGCGACCGGGTCGATGCTCGAGTTTTCGGCTTGGCAGCAGCGGCTTGGCGAGCTGGCCTGGATCGTCGATGCTCCGGCACTCGAGGCGGCGCTGGCCGCCGCCTCGCGCTATTCGCCTCAGGTCGAGCGCATCGTGGACGCCGGTGCCAAGGTCTATCAGCCCGGTGCGGCCTTGACTGCCATGTGCGAGGGCAAACATTCGGGCCGTCGCGACGGTCTGGGTGTAGTGGTCGATAGACGGGCCTATGGCCACTCGGCGATCGCTGCCCGAGTCACAGCGGCGTCACCGCATCTGGGCCGGGCTCGTCAATGGTTCAGGTCACCGGACATCCTGGCGCTGCTGCCGTTCGATATGCCGAAGGCGGCGCGTTCCTATGCAATCGTCTGGTCGATGCCCGACACGCAGAAGGACGAGCTGATGCAACTGGGCGACGCGGAATTCGCAGCGCGCCTGTCCGATGCAGCCGGTGAGCCGCTGGAGCTGGCCGGTGCGCGTGCCTGCTGGCCCCTCAGCAGAGCCGAAGCGCAACCCTGGTGCGGCCCTGGATGGGTGCTGCTTGGTGATGCCGCGCATGTCGTTCATCCACTGGCCGGGCAGGGCCTGAACCTCGGACTGGCCGATGTCGCGACGCTGACCCGGGTGATTTCCGAACGTGAAGCATGGCGGGCGCTGGGCGACGAGAAACTGCTGCGCCGCTATGTGCGTGACCGCGCGGCGCCCACGCGCGCGATGACAATGCTCACCGACGGCCTGTTGAACCTGTTTGCGCATCCCGACCCGACCTTGCGCGAACTGCGCAATCGGGGCTTGGGACTCGTCAATCGCCTCGCACCGGTCAAGCGATGGTTGGCCGATCGGGCACTCGACAGTTGATCGGTTCAACTTCATCCTGGCAGAGCCGCATTTGCGGTCCCTTTCGAAGTCCCAATAACCCGGCGGAAAAGTTCGGTTTCGAAAATGGTGACAATCGCCCACCGGCGCGTCGCGTGCGTCCGAAAGGTCTCTGAATGAAGTCTGTTGCTCTGCGCCGCTTTTCCCTCGGTATGGTTTGTCTGCTCAGCCTGCTCGGCAGTCAAATGCTGTTTGCGCAGGAGGCGGTGATCAAGAAGGCGTTCGCCGAACGCTTTCCCGATTTTCCGAAGATCGATGAAGTCACCAAGACGCCTGTTCCGGGTCTGTATGAAGTGCGGGTGGGCAACAACATCTTCTACTCCGATGAGCAAGGCAACTATCTGATCGAAGGGGTAATGGTTGATACCAAGACCCGCACCAATCTCACCGAGGCGCGGCTCGACAAGCTCAACGCGGTCGATATCTCGACCTTGCCATTGAAAGACGCGATCGTCGTCAAGCAGGGCAACGGAAGCAGAAAGCTGGTGATATTCGCCGATCCGAATTGCGGCTACTGCAAGAAGTTCGAGCGCGATCTGGTTCAGGCCAAGGACGTGACGGTCTATACCTTCCTTTACCCGATTCTCGGCAACGATTCGACAGACAAAAGCCGCAACATCTGGTGCGCCAAAGACAGCGCCAAGACCTGGCGCGCGTGGATGGTCGACGGCGTCGCCCCGGGCAAGTCGGGCGCGGATTGCGATGCGTCGGTGCTGCAGCGCAATACCGAACTCGGCCGCAAACACCGCATCAACGGAACGCCGGCCTTGTTCTTCGAAGATGGCAAACGCGTTCCCGGCGTGATGCCGCTCGAGGCGCTTGAGAAGCAACTCGCGCTGAGTCGCCAGAAGGGTTGAATCAAGCCCGCCAGACCCGCTTCCCTCAGGAGTTGACGGCGCCAGTGGACGATTCCGTCATCGCCCTGTCGTGAAATCTTCATAAACTGCCAGGATGACCCTCAATGCGGCTTCCGATCGCTTGACGCAGGCTGCGGCGACAGTGTCGAAGGCCGATCTGCCGCCCTTGCTCAACCGAGAGCGCGCGATCCTCGAGTTCAATCGCCGCGTACTCGCTCAGGCCTGCCGGGACGACGTGCCGATCCTGGAGCGGCTGCGTTATGTCTGCATCGTGTCGTCCAACATGGACGAGTTTTTCGAGGTGCGCTACGCCGACTATCTGGACGCGGCGCGTGTGCCGGGATCCCAGGTAACCGGCGGTGAACTCGAATCGATCGCGGCCGAAGCCCATACGCTGATCGACGATCAGTACCAGGTGTTCAACGACGAGGTGATGCCGCGACTGCAGCGTTGTGATGTCGTCATCCTGAACCACGCCGATCGCAATCCTGCGCAGCGGGCCTGGGTCGAGCAATTCTTCAGCCGCCAGGTCCGGCCCCTTTTGGTGCCGGTCGGTCTCGATCCGGCGCACCCGTTTCCGCAGGTTGCCAACAAGTCGCTCAACTTCATCGTCAGGCTGGGGGGCAAGGATGCCTTCGGGCGCCACAACACGATCGCCATCGTCAAGGTGCCACGCGTCTTGCCTCGGGTGATCCGGCTACCCGACGAGTTGGCCGGCGGCAAGCAAGTGTTCGTGTTGCTGACCAGTGTGATTCGCGCCCATCTCGGCGAACTGTTCCATGGCCGAGAGGTCGAGGCGTTCTCGCAGTTCCGCGTTACCCGGGATTCCGATCTGGAAGTTGACGAGGCCGATGTCGCCAATCTGCGCCAGGCGCTGCGATCGGGTCTGACCACTCGACACTACGGCGAAGCGATCCGGATGGAGGTTGTCAGTACCTGCCCGGTCGAGTTGTCGCAGTTTTTGCTCAAGCAGTTCAGTTTGCCCGAACTGGCGCTTTATCGGGTCAATGGCCCGGTCAACCTCGGGCGACTGAACCAGTTGATCGACCAGGCAGATGATCTGCCCGAGGGCGGCGAGGCAGGCGATCGCGCGCCGCTGCATTTCAAGCCCTATGAGCCGGCCTGGCCGAAGCGCTCGTTGCCTGTCGGCGAGTCGATCTTCGCGCGCCTGCGTGAACGCGACATCCTCTTGCACCAGCCGTTCGAATCGTTCGAGCCGGTGGTCCAGTTCCTCCGCGAAGCCGTGCGCGACCCGGATGTGTTGGCGATCAAGCAGACCATCTACCGCACCGGCAGCGATTCGCCATTGATGGTGCTGCTGATAGAGGCAGCCCGGCGCGGCAAAGAGGTGATGGTGGTTGTCGAGTTGAAGGCACGCTTCGACGAAGAGGCGAATATCAACTGGGCCGAGCGCCTCGAGGCGGTCGGAGCTCAGGTCGTCTATGGCGTGGTCGGGCTGAAGACGCATGCCAAGTTATTGCTGATCACGCGGCGAGAAACTGGACCCGGCGGGCGCCGTCTGCGTCGTTACGTTCATTTTTCCACCGGCAACTACAACCCGAAGACTGCCAAGTTGTATACCGACATCGGCATGTTGACGGCTGATGGCGAACTGACCGCCGACGCAGACGCCGTTTTTCAGCAACTGGCCAGCCTTGGCAAGACCCGGCCGCTGCGCGCCTTGTTGCAGGCTCCGTTCACGCTGCATCGTCGCCTGCTGCAACACATTGCGCAGGTCGCCGCTGCAGCGCTTCAGGGCCGGCGCGCACGGATCGTCGTCAAGGTTAACGCCTTGACCGACGTGGCGCTGATCGAGGCGCTCATTCGTGCAGGGCAGGCGGGCGCCTCCATCGACCTCGTGGTCCGGGGTGCTTGCATTTTGCCGGCCGGGATTGCCGGCATGACCGATCGGATTCGCGTGCGTTCGGTCGTCGGCCGATTTCTCGAACATACCCGGGTGATCTATTTCTGTTGGGGTGACGCACCCGACGAGCAGATGGTCTACCTGTCGAGTGCTGACTGGATGAGCCGGAACATGTTCCGCCGCATCGAGGTTGCCTGGCCGGTGCGCGACCCGGTATTGCGGCAGCGTGTGATCGATGAGTGCCTCGTGCCCTACCTGCGTGACAGGGTGGATGCGTGGGAGCAGCAGCCGGACGGGCGCTACCGGCGCATCGATCCGGTCGGGCCGGGTGCTCA
This sequence comes from Burkholderiales bacterium, assembly GCA_038221635.1. GTDB lineage: Bacteria > Pseudomonadota > Gammaproteobacteria > Burkholderiales > Burkholderiaceae_C > Ideonella_A. The sequence continues at coordinate 4,375 of JBBRID010000140.1, read as the reverse complement.
ATCGGCGCTGATGCATCGCTATTGAGGGAGCTTATGGATCTGATCCTTTGGCGACACGCAGAAGCTCATCCCCAGCGCGACGGACAAACCGATCTCGAGCGTGCCTTGACATCCAAGGGCGAGCGGCAGGCTCAACGAATGGGCGAATGGTTGAATCAGCGCCTGACCGAATCGACCAGGATCCTGGTCAGCCCGGCGGTTCGCGCGCAGCAGACCGGACGAACGCTCGGACGACATCTCAAGACCGTCTCCGCGGTAGCGCCCGACCAGGGCGTGGTCGAGCTGCTGAATGCCGCCAACTGGCCCGACGCCAGCGAACCGGTGCTTGTTGTTGGTCACCAGCCCACGATGGGCATGGTGGCGGCCCAATTGCTGACAGGTGCCGACCACCCCTGGGCCGTCAAGAAGGCCGCCGTGTGGTGGCTGCGCGCGCGCCAGCGTGATGGGTTTTTGCAGGTAACACTGCAGGCGGTGCAATCTGCTGATTTGCTTTAAGTAGCTGAATTCAACGGCGGGGACATTTGTGGCGGTTTTCCCATGTGCCGATTTGCCCAGGTGCGGGACAATGGACGTTTTCATTGCGAACCTGCCAACCAGCCAATGAGCAGCCCGCCCAGCGACGACGACAACAACGACGCCACGGTTTTGCGGCCCAGTATGCCGGTCGGGCCTGCGACGCCGGCTGTGGATCCCACCCGAACGGGTAGCCGTTCCGCGGACAGCGGCGACCCTCATGCACCCACGCTCAGCGCTCAATCGCTGGCCAGTGGGGCACAGGGTCAGGGCAACGCATTGCCGATCGGCAGCAATCTCGGCGAGTTCGAACTCACCGAGGTTGTCGGTGAAGGTGGTTTCGGCATCGTCTATCTGGCCGTCGACCACTCGTTGCAGCGACAGATCGCGCTGAAGGAGTACATGCCATCGTCGCTGGCCGAGCGCACCAGTGGAATGCAGGTCAGCAGCCTGTCGCCCGAGGACGAGGAAACCTTTCGCAAGGGCCTGGACAGCTTCATCAACGAGGCCCGGCTGCTGGCCCAGTTCGATCACCCGTCGCTGGTCAAGGTGCACCGCTTCTGGGAAGCGAATGGCACGGCCTACATGGTGATGCCGTTCTACCAGGGACCGACGTTGAAAGAGAGCCTGCGCAAGATGGGCGCCCCGCCTGACGAAGCCTGGCTGCTCGGGCTGCTCGACCCACTCACCCAGGCGCTGGCGGTCATCCACGCCATGCAGTGTTACCACCGCGACATCGCGCCGGACAACATCCTGCTGCTGGCCGGCAGCGGACGGCCTTTGCTGCTTGATTTCGGTGCTGCGCGACGCGTTATCGGCGACGCCAACCAGGCGCTGACGGTCATTCTCAAACCGGGTTATGCCCCGCTCGAGCAATATGCCGAGGTGCCTGGCATGCAGCAGGGGCCTTGGACCGAAGTCTATGCCTTGGCTGCGGTACTTTATTTTGCAATCACCGGCAAGAAGCCGCCGGCGGCCGTCAGCCGATTGCTGAACGACCAGTACGTGCCGCTACAACAGACAGCGGTCGGGCGCTACAGCACGCGGTTCCTTGCCGCGATCGATCGGGCGCTGACGGTCAAGCCGGCTGACCGGACCCAGGATATCGACGCCTTCCGGGCCGACCTCGGCTTTGCGCCGTTGGTGCGTGACGGGGCCGGTGCACTGGCCACCAGCGGGGCGGCGCCATCGATCGCGTCCTCACCCGCCGCCCAGCCGAGTGCCGGGCGGCCCGGGAAAGGTGCTGTCAAAGCCGCTGCATCCGCAGGCCAGGGCAAGATGATTGCCATTGGTGTGGGCGTCGCGGGGTTGGCCGTCGCTGCCGGTGCCTGGTGGTTCACCAGACCGGCACCGCCGCCGGTCGGTGTACCAACGGCAACGGCGCCTACCAGTCCGCCACCTGCAGCGGCGCCGAGCCCTGCGCCAGCTCCGGCTCCGGCGCCACCCGCCGCCCCAGTTGCCGCGCCGGCCGCGCCCTTCACGGTCGTCGGCGAGTTCAGGCGCATCGTCGCCGCGCAAACCGCGGGCTTCAACGTGGAGGCACGACCAACCAAGACCGATCTGCGGATCGACAAGGACAAATTGTTCGTGACGGTCAATTCATCGCGGGACGGCTACTACTACGTTCTGTCTCATGCGCCGGATGGCCAGCTGCTGCTTTTTTTCCCGAATCAGCAGGTGCCGACCAATGCCATCAATGCCGGCGAGTCGATCACTTTGCCACAGGCGAAGAAGGATCCGAAAACCGGTCGGGTGTCGGAGGCCATCACCCTCACCGAGCCGCCAGGCAAGGCCCAGATGCTGGTGATCGTCTCCCGCTTCCCGCGCGACTTCAGCGCCTTGGGCAGCAAGCGCATCTACGATTGGAGCGAATTTCCCACCGGGCCAGCAGCCGAGGCCCTGGCGCAGCGTCAGGCAGGCGGCGACTCAATCTATGCCGGCAAGCCGATCTGTCCGGCGGGCGCGAGCTGCACCGACGAGTACGGCGCCGATCTGGTCGAATTCGAAGTGATTCGCTGATCGCTGTCGTCTTGGCTAACGCTCGATCGACGAGAAGAGCGACTTGGGCAAGCCCTGGTTGAACCGAGACCTCAGCTGAGCCAGCTGCTCGGGTGAGATGCCCAGTTGTTCGGCATTGAAGGCTCGCGCGTCAGGCGTATGCATCAGGTAGGCCTGGGTCTCGTTCACCATCAACTCTTCGTTGCGGGGGTCGTAGCCCTGTGCGGTGAGAAATTTGATCAGCAGGCTGCGATGGTTGTCTGACAGCTGCTGCCAGAAGCGCCAGCAGTGTTCGCGATACGGCGCATTCGTGAAAAATTCGCCGTGACTCAACTCGTGTCGCAAAATGGCTTCACGCCGACGCGCATCGACCGTTTCATCGCCTTTGGTGCTTGGGTCGTCGGTCTGAAGCGCGGTAAAACTGACAACGGCCTGGCGATCGGGGTTGGCAATGAGCTTGTCGCTTTCCTCTTTCAACAAGCCGGCGGCGAGCAGGTCGTTGCCCAGTCGCAGCTCATCGGCGTTGAGCAGCATTTGCTGACTCACTGCCATCGTGAAAAACCGGGCGACTGCTTCGGCCGGATAGTCGTGCCCAAAATAGAAGGTTTCCGGCGTGTCGCCGACCTGCTGAATGAATTTGGCCAGACCTTCGTCGCTGAGTACGCGGTCGCGCGGCCCTTTGTTCTTCTCGATCAAGGCCGCCATTCGGTTGAACGCGCGACCCTGGGCCGCCAGGGTCGGAAACTCGATCACCAGAATCTTCGGGTTCTCCGCCAACCGCGTGAGGCGCCAGTCATCGGACCGGTTGCCCAGCAGATTTTGGTAGGTCTGTACCTGGATCGCAGCGTTCTGCTCTGCTGTCAGGACCGGCGCCAGGCTGGCAAGCGGCTCGGCAGCCGTCCGGTCTGGCGGGTCGGTTGACGATGGCCAGAACCATACTGCTATCGCGACGGCCGCCGCGCCAACCGCCGCTGCCAGAAGCGACATAACGACCGTTCGTCTGCCGGAATGCTCGCTGAGTGCGCTCGGCCGCGCCGATTCAGCTGTTGCCATTCATGCTGGTGGGAAGGTCGTTGTTGGTCGGTTCGGGGCAATCGCATCAGCCTTTCATCGTGACGATCGTGACCCGCCGGTTTTCCGGTGCATCGATGCGACCGCGGTTCATCAACTCGGACGAGCCCTTTCCGACCGCCTCCAGTCGTTCCGGGAGGATGGCGTGTTTGGTGACCAGATAGTTGGATACCGATTCGGCGCGCTGTTGTGAGAGCAGCAGGTTCTGCGCAGCATCTCCGCGCGGATCGGCGTGACCTTCGACCTTGAACGTGAAGCCGGCCAATGCATCCGACTGCAGCGCGCGCGCGAGCACATCGAGCGTGGCCATGGTTTCCGAGCTCAGATCGGCCGAATTGGTCATGAAGGTGATCAGCAGGCTGGCCTTGCCGGGCCCGGGCTTGGCCGGCGCGGCCGGGCTGTCCGGGCTGCGCGATGCTGGCCGGAAGCCGCGGGTCTTGCCGCCTTCCGGACCTTTTGGACCATCGACCGTCAACGCATCGATCAAGGCCGATTCAGTGACCTGCGAGCCTTTCAGAACGACGTCTTGGGCCTGGGCGTTGAATGTCAGGGCGCCGACAGCGAAACAGGTGCCCAGCAGGGCGAGCATGGAGCGATTCATTCGAGAACCTCTTTTAAATTTGGAACGATTCAAATTGTGGACCTTTCAGGCGCATACAGCCATGCCTGTGCCGGTTGCTGCTGCGATAAAACGGATATTCCGCGTGCTTGATCACGGAATCAATGGCCTCTGCCGGGTCAAGACGAGCCGTCATTTGTCGAGTTGCCGCTGTTCGAACAGGTAGTCGCCGCC
>JBBRID010000139.1:0-8750 GCA_038221635.1 Burkholderiales bacterium | reverse complement strand
ATGGCGGGGCGGTGGTCATCGACGCTTCGTCTTTCACAACGGGAGGTTCTTGCCGCCCGAGGTCGGGATGCGGCTATCGTGTCGCGGTCGCAGGCTGAACCGCATCCGCATTGTCACGCACGCTTTCACGCACACGCAGCGTGACGCAGCGTGTGCACCAAACAGTCCCCGCATGCCCAATCCACTCCCGACCATCGTCATCGCCCAGCTGTTCGGCACCTCGCTGTGGTTCTCGGCGAACAGTGCCGCGGACGGGCTGGTCAGTGACTGGGGAATCTCGCCGGCCTCGATCGGCACGCTGACCAATGCGGTTCAACTCGGGTTCATTTCCGGCACCTTGAGTTTTGCGCTGTCCGGTCTGGCTGACCGGTTTCCGGCGAGCCGGATCTTCGCGGTATGCGCGGTCTTGGGCGCCTTGTTCAATGCGGCATTCGCCTGCTTCGCCGTTGGCCTGGCGTCTGGCATCCCGTTGCGTTTCGCGGTGGGTTTCTGCCTTGCGGGCGTCTACCCGCTGGGCATGAAACTGGTCGTCTCGTGGGTGCCCGAGCGGGCCGGCATGGCACTGGCCCAGTTGGTCGGCATGTTGACGCTGGGCACGGCACTGCCCCATGGCGTGCGCCTCGTGGGTGCCGATTGGTCGTGGCAGGCATCGATTCTGGTGTCGTCGGCGCTTGCTTTGCTGGCGGCCGGCCTGATTGCGCGGCTGGGCGACGGTCCGCACCTGAAACGCGGCCCCGGCACGGCCGGACCCGGCTGGGGCAAGGTTCTGCAAGCCTGGTCGATTCCGGCGTTTCGAGCCTCGGCGCTGGGTTATTTCGGCCACCAGTGGGAGTTGTATGCACTGTGGACCTTGACGCCTGCGATTGTCGTGATCAGCGGTCTGGCCGTAGCCGGCAGTGCTGCGGTCTCCGGCCTGTCATTTGTGGTGATCGGCATCGGCGCGATCGGCTGCTTCGCCGGTGGCTGGTGGTCGCGACGGATCGGCAGCGCAAGAGTCGCGGCGTGGGCACTGGCCGGATCGGCGCTCGGCTGTGCGATCTTTCCGTTTGCGGATGCCTGGCCCTCGTGGCTGAAGTTGGCACTGCTGCTGTTCTGGAGCGTGGCGGCGGTGGCCGACTCGCCGCACTTTTCGGCCTTGTCGGCACGCGCTTGTCCGCCCCAGTTGGTCGGCAGTGCATTGGCGTTGCAGAACGCGATCGGCTTCGCGATCACGATGGTTTCTCTGCAGATCGGGAGCCAGATGATTTCGCAGTGGGGTACACGAACCGCCTGGCTGCTGCTGCCGGGGCCCCTGCTCGGCTTGCTCGGCCTGTATCCGCTATGGCGACGCAAAGCCGTGATGTCAAATTGATCTCGACAGTCTCGCGCAAGCAAGCGGTGCGATCATGGTGTTTCCATTCGAACCGCTCCAGGAGATGAACATGAATCAGCGTGAAGTCGTCATCGTCAGCGCAGTGCGCACAGCCATCGGCACCTACGGCGGTTCACTGAAGGATCAGCCGCCCACCAAACTCGGCGCTCTTGTCACGCGCGAGGTGCTGGCGCGTGCAGGCGTTTCAGGCAACGATGTCGGGCATGTGGTGTTCGGTCACGTCATCAATACCGAGCCGCGCGACATGTACCTCGGCCGGGTTGCCGCGATCGAAGGCGGCTGCAGCAACGAAACGCCGGCTTTGACCGTCAATCGGCTTTGCGGCTCGGGGCTGCAGGCCATCATCAGCGCGGCGCAGAGCATCCTGCTCGGCGACGCCGAAGTGGCGATCGGCGGTGGCGCGGAGAACATGAGCCGCTCGCCCTACTCGCTGCCACAGGCGCGCTGGGGGGCCAGGATGGGCAACATCCAGGGTGTCGACATGATGCTGGGCGCCTTGCACGACCCCTTCCATGGCATTCACATGGGGGTCACGGCCGAAAACGTCGCCAAGGAATACGACATCAGCCGGGCCCAGCAGGACGACGCCGCACTGGAAAGCCACCGCCGCGCGCAGCAGGCGATCACCGCCGGATATTTCAAGGATCAGATCGTTGCCGTACCGCTCGAAAGCCGCAAGGGTACGGTGATGTTCGACACCGACGAACACGTCCGTCTGGACGCCAAGCTGGAAGATATGTCCAAGCTGAAGCCGGCTTTCAAGAAGGAAGACGGCACCGTCACCGCCGGCAATGCCTCGGGCCTCAACGACGCTGCTGCGGCCGTGTTGCTGATGGAGCGCGGCGAAGCCGAGCGCCGCGGCCTGAAGCCGATGGCGCGCATTCTGTCGTATGCCCACGCCGGCGTCGATCCAAAACTGATGGGAATCGGCCCGGTGCCGGCGTCGCGCATAGCGCTGGATAAGGCAGGGATCAAGGTCGAGCAACTCGACGTCATCGAGGCCAACGAGGCATTCGCCGCCCAGGCTTGCGCTGTCAGCAAGACCTTGGGCCTCGACCCAGCCAAGGTGAACCCGAACGGATCGGGAATTTCGCTGGGACACCCGATTGGCGCGACCGGTGCTCTGATCATGGTGAAGGCGGTGCACGAACTGCAACGCACCGGTGGACGTTATGGCCTGATCACGATGTGTATCGGCGGTGGCCAGGGCATCGCCTGCGTGATCGAGCGGATATGAAGCGGATGTGATCATGTCGATGACCCGTCGCCGAGGAGGCGGCGAGCATTCGAATGTTGTGATCGCCAGGGCCGGAGCGTGTGATCCGGCCGGCAATCAGCGTCCGGTCTTCTTCAGCAGGTCCTTCTTGCGCTCGGCGTCGAGCCCTGGCGTCGATCGCAAGTCTGTATCGACTTGACCTTCATCGAGGTCGCGCTTCGCCTGCTTGATCACATCCGATGGTTCATCGTTGGTGATATCCGGCGTGTCGACGTCTGGTGGCAAGTTGCTCGCCTCGGCGCCATTTGTGATGTGGGTACCGCGACCGGCGTCGGATCCTGCAAGCCCGCCAGGCGGCGGCCCCGGTGCGGGCTCGGTTGGCTTGTTATTCTTCGCTGAGGTCATGATCAATGTCCGGGTGCTGATGCCAGGTACCTGGGAACGCGGCTTCGTAGCCGATCCACGGACGACCATCATCGATCGGGTCGAGAGCGATCTCCAACGACTTTTCGTTGTGCCCTTGGCGTTGTCCGTCGGCAGCGTCCATGATCATGGTTTCTGTAAAAGTTGAACGAGTTTGGCCGCTGCGTCGCTTGGTGAGCGTCGGCTGAAGTCGCCGAGATTTGTCGGAATCGGCCGACATGTTCTGACCGGCGAGGAAAAACTAGCGCCGTTTAGGGACGCGCACTCAAATTGCTGCAATGCAGCAAAAACTGCTTGCATAACTCATTCAGAGGCGTAGAATCAGTTTTGTTGCAGTGCAGCATCGCACCGCCCTAACAACTTGAAGGAGCCTCCCATGATCGATACCAAACAATTCGCCCAAGCCAACATCGCCAACGTCGACAAGTTCTTCGCCGAAGCCGGCAATGCATTCAGCGGCGTCGAGCAGCTCACCGCATTGAACCTGCAAGTGACCAAGACCCTGCTGGCCGAAATGACCGAAGGCGCTCAGGCAATGTTTTCGGCACGCAGCCCGGAAGAGATGATCAAGGTTCAGGTCAGCGCCCTGCAGGAAGCGCCGATGAAATCGGCTGCCTACGCCAACCAGGTCAAGGCAATTCTCGAGTCCACCTTTGCTGGTCAGCGGGTCGCCACCGAAGCGAAGATCGCTGAAGTGCAGGCGCAGTTCGTCGCGTCGGTTGCCGAAATGCTGAAAAACGCACCCGGCTCGGAAAACACGCTCGCACTCGTGAAGTCTGCAGTGGCCGCATCGAACGACGCCTACGAAGGTGTCAACAAGGCAGGCAAGCAAGTTGCCGACGCGGTCGAAGCCAAGATGGGCAAGCTGACCGCAACCGCCACCAAGGCCAGCCGCAACCTGGCAGCCTGATTTTGCGTGGTTGGCGCCGCGGTTAGACCCGCGGTTTACTCCGCGGTTTACCCAGCGGTTTACCCAGTAGGCATCGCCTGCCAGGCCTGCTAAAGTCCGCCCGCCGGCAAGGGGTCGGCAATTTTTTCCCAACGGTCCGGTGCCACAACGTGGCGTCCGGATCTCGCTCTGGCGCATGCATTCCCATTCGATGCGACAGGGTGACGACCTGCCCGGTCGCAGGCAATCTTTCGATCGCCTGCGGAGCGAGGCCTGGTCATTTGCACGGAGTTCAGATGACCAAAACGACCAGACGAGTCGCCTCGCCCGTTGGCCTTGCCGCGGACACGTACTGGCTCACGCCGATGCGTCGGCAATTGCACGCTGCAATCGTGCGCCGGTTGTCTCGTGTCACGCTGACAGTCGTGTCGATTGGCGTCGTCGGATTGGCGACAAGCAGTTGGGCCGCCCAGCCCACTGTGTACGCCAAGAGTCAGAAACCGCAGGGCAAGCAATCGCACCGATTGGTCTCCAGCGACCACCATGTCGGTTACGCGTCGTATTACGCCAACAAATTTTCCGGCCGAAAGATGGCCGACGGAACGCCGATGCGTCCCGAATCGGACAACGCGGCCAGCCTGACCCTGCCTCTTGGCAGCAAGGCGATGGTCACCAACCTGCTCAACGGGCGCAGCGCACTGGTCACCATCCGTGACCGTGGGCCCTTCATCAAGGGTCGAATCATCGATGTATCACCCAGTACGGCAAAATTGCTCGGCATCTTTCACATCGGAGTTGCCAAGGTGGCAGTGATCCCGGTGGACAAACTCGCCCCCGAGGAAAAGCTTGACGCAATCATCGCGGCAGCCGATGCCACCGAGCCCCACGGCAGCGACGACTCGCCCTGAGCGCGCCCGCCTCGTCAGGCCGATGCCAAGGGTCGACCCTTAAGTGTTAACGTCGGGCTTTGCCGGGAGCACTCGATGACATTGCCTTGCCACTTGCCGCAGACCGTCAGCCAAATGTGCACCGGCGTGCAGCCATGATCCGGCTCAAGTTGTCGCTGGACCTGGACTACGAGATCCTCGATCCAGCCGCCGATTTCATCTTCAACATCCACGCTGCCCATACCCAGCAGCAGCGGGTTGTCGACGAAACGCTGGGACTGAGCCAGAACATTCAGGGCACGGTCGATACCGAGCCTTTGAGCGGCAACCGCTATCTGCGGTTGCGGGCATCGCAAGGGCCGCTTCGGGTTTCCTATTCGGCAACCATCGACCTTCAACATCACATGGTCGAGCCGGCGCAGATTGCCGAAGTGCCGATTTCGCAGGTGCCTACGCGCATCATGAGCTTGATCTACCCGAGCCGCTATTGCGAATCAGATCGCCTGCTGAGCCTTGCAGCACGCGAATTCGGTCAACTGCCGCAGGGTTATGCGCGGGTTCGCACCATCCGCGACTGGGTGTCGAGTCGCACCAAGTTCACGTCGAATTCATCGGATGCCAACACCTCGGCAGTCGATACGCTGATTGCCGCTGCCGGCGTCTGCCGCGATTTTGCCCACCTGATGATCGCCTTGTGCCGGGCAATCAACATTCCGGCCCGGTTTGCGACCGGCGTTGACTACGGTGCGGACCCGGCTCTGGGTCCGACCGATTTTCACGCCTATGTCGAGGCTTACCTGGGGGGCCGGTGGTACATCTTCGACCCCTCGGATACGGCGATCCCGATGGGCTTCGTCCGCTTCGGCACCGGTCGGGATGCCGCCGACGCCGCATTTGCGATGATCTTCGGTGCAGTCAATTCGTCCGCGCCGGTGATCAGCATCGCCGCAGTACCGAACGCCGACGGTCAACTGATCCTCCCCCAGCATTCACCGTTTGCCTTGTCGACCGACGCTTGACACCAGGCTGATTGGACGAGGCTCGCCTTCGCCTTTGCGAAAGCCCTGGTGCGGCAACGTGAAATTGCGGATTTGCCGTTGAGCCGTCATGCTTGTAGCCTTGAAAGGACAAGGGCATGCAACTCGATCACTTGCGCGACTGGATCGGCCGCAGCGAACAGCGAAGCGATGAAATCACGGCGATGCCCATTGCGGCATTGAGCGCAACACTCGATCGCGACGATCCGGCGCCAACCCCCGGATCTGATCTGCCGCCGCTGTGGCACTGGATGTTTTTCAATCCGATCGCCAAGGCCAGCGAAGTCGGCCCCGATGGCCATCCGAAACGTGGTGGTTTTCTGCCACCGGTCGAGTTGCCGCGTCGGATGTGGGCGGGTGGCCGGCTCGAGTTCAATCACCCGTTGCGGGTCGGTGACGAAGTGACTCGCAGCTCGCGAATCCTCGATGTCAAGGTCAAGCAGGGGCGCAGCGGCTCGCTGGTCTTCGTGACCGTGCGTCACGAAGTCACCAACGCGCGTGGCGTGGCGATGATTGAGGAGCACGACATCGTCTACCGCGACGCGCCCGTGCCCGGCGCGCCGACCCCGCCGCCGCAATCCGCACCTGAAGACGCGGCCTTTTCGCGCGAAGTTGTCGCCGATCCCGTGATGCTGTTCCGCTACTCGGCGTTGACCTTCAACGGCCACCGCATCCACTACGACCGCAGCTACGTCAACGAGGTCGAGGGTTATCCGGGGCTGGTCGTCCACGGCCCGTTGATCGCGACACTGTTGCTCGACCTGCTGCGTCGCGAGTGGCCCGACGCGGTCGTGCGCCGTTTTTCCTTCACCGCCCAACGGCCGGTGTTCGACATCAGCCGATTCACCGTTTGCGGCAAGCCCGATGGCGACCGCCGCTTCCAGCTGTGGACGCGCGACCACGAAGGCTGGCTCACCATGCAGGCAACTGCAGAGATTGAATGACCCACCCCTGGAGCGCCTGCGGCCCGCAAGCGTGCGCAAGCCGCCCTATCCGACCCAACCACTGCACCAAAGCATGACCACCGACCACCGCTACACCGACATCCGCGACGCCGTCCGCGACCTGTGCAAGGAATTTCCGGACGAATACCACCGCAAGATCGATCACGATCGTGCCTATCCGGACGAATTCGTCAAGGCGTTGACGGCAGCCGGCTGGCTGGCTGCGCTGATTCCGCAGGAATTTGGCGGCTCGGGGCTGGGCCTGGCCGAAGCCTCCGTGATCATGGAGGAAATCAACCGCAGCGGCGGCAACTCCGGTGCCTGTCATGGCCAGATGTACAACATGGGCACGCTGCTGCGTCATGGCTCCGACGAGCAGAAGCAGCTGTATCTGCCCAAGATCGCCAGCGGTGAATTGCGCCTGCAGTCTATGGGTGTGACCGAGCCGAGCACAGGCACCGACACCACCAAGATCAAAACCACCGCGGTCAAGAAGGGTGATCGATATCTGATCAACGGCCAGAAGGTCTGGATCTCGCGCGTTCAGCACTCCGAGCTGATGATCCTGCTCGCCCGCACCACCCCGCTGGCCGAGGTGCAGAAGAAGTCCGAAGGGATGTCGATCTTTCTGGTCGATCTGCGCGATGCGATCGGCAATGGCATGGAGGTGCGGCCGATCGCCAACATGGTGAATCACGAAACCAACGAACTGTTTTTCGAGAACCTGGAGATCCCGGCCGAGAACCTGATCGGCGAAGAAGGCAAGGGATTCAGGTACATCCTCGACGGTCTGAATGCCGAACGCACGCTGATCGCAGCCGAATGCATCGGCGATGGCCATTGGTTCATCGACCGCGTCACCGCCTATGTGAAAGACCGCATCGTGTTCGGCCGCCCGATCGGCCAGAACCAGGGCGTGCAGTTTCCGATCGCCGAGGCGAAGATCGAGATCGAAGCCGCCGATCTGATGCGCTGGCGCGCCTGTGATCTGTTCGACGCCCGCCAGCCCTGCGGCAGCGAAGCCAACATGGCGAAATATCTGGCCGCCAAGGCGTCGTGGGAGGCCGCCAATGCCTGCCTGCAGTTTCACGGCGGCTTCGGCTTTGCGCACGAATACGATGTGGAACGCAAGTTCCGCGAGACCCGGCTCTATCAGGTGGCGCCGATCTCGACCAATCTGATCCTCAGCTACGTCGCTGAACACGTGCTCGGCCTGCCGCGCAGCTTCTGACCTGAATTCGAGCCATGACAAGACCTCTGGAAGGCATCACCGTCGTCACGCTGGAACATGCGATTGCCGCACCGTTCTGTACCCGCCAGCTCGCCGACCTGGGCGCCCGCGTGATCAAGATCGAACGCCCGGGTGTCGGCGATTTCGCGCGCGGCTACGACGAACGTGTGCGCGGGCAGGCATCACATTTCGTGTGGACGAATCGCTCGAAGGAAAGCCTCGCGCTCGATCTGAAACACGAGCAAGCGCCGGAAATTATCGGCAAGCTGCTCGTCTCGGCCGACGTGCTGGTGCAGAACCTGGCGCCCGGTGCTGCGGCCCGCATGGGTTTGTCGTTCGAAACCTTGCACGCAAAATTTCCCAAGCTGATCGTCTGCGACATTTCCGGCTATGGCGATGATCCGGTGAACCCTGGCCCCTACCGGGATGCCAAGGCCTACGACCTGTTGATCCAGAGCGAATCCGGCTTTCTTTCGATCACTGGCACGCCCAATGAACCCTCGAAAGCCGGTTGTTCGATTGCCGATATCGCAGCCGGCATGTATGCCTACAGCAACATCCTGACCGCGTTGATCCAGCGCGGCCGCACCGGGCGTGGCCGGCATATCGACGTGTCGATGCTGGAAAGCATGGTCGAGTGGATGAGTTTTCCGCTGTACTACGCCTTCGAAGGCGCTGAGCCACCGACCCGCGCCGGCGCCGCCCACGCCACGATCTACCCCTACGGCCCCTTCCCAACCGGCGACGGCAA
>JBBRID010000138.1:0-8761 GCA_038221635.1 Burkholderiales bacterium | reverse complement strand
GCCACCGCAACGCCCGCGATGTTGCCACCGCCCACACGACCACCGACCGAAACCAGCAAGGCCTCGCGCGCCGAAATGGCGTTCGGGTCACCGGACTGATTCTTGCCCGACAGGACCCGAAACATCCGCTTGAAATACCGGATCTGAACGAAGCCGGTCGCGAACGTGAAGAACAGGCCCATCACCACCAGGAAGGGAATCAGCGCCCAGCCCCAGGTCAGATCGCCGATGACTCCAAATACCTTTTCCAGCATTTCCATTTTGCAAGCCTTTCGTTGCGTCTTTGCAGGGCAGGTCGAGACAGGTCACACGCCAGCATGGATATCGCCCAACGGGTTCGCTTGCCGACGCGAAGTGGTCGCACCGATCGCGAAGCCGCATCGGCAGCACCTTTTTACTTGGGCGGGTGCATTTCGACAAGAGTTTCGCATCGAGGAATACCCGGAATCACTCAGGTCGAGGCGGTGTGGAGGCGGCACGCCAAGCTGCGCGCGCCGGCACTGCCACCGGTGCGCGGGCCGATGCTCCAAGCACCCGACGCGAGAATCTCTTTCGTAGCGCGAGCTCAGCTTGCCGGCGTCGCGCCAGTCCCCATTTTGCTCACCACGACAAGGACAATCGTCACCAGAATGATCTGGACCACCGAAACTGCCGCGATTGTCGGATCGATTTCGTTGACGATGTTGTCGAACATTTTCTTCGGCAGCGTCATGTTGGATCCACCGAGAAACATGGCGACGATCAACTCGTCGAAGGACGAGATGAATGCAAGGAAGGCGGCCGAGACGAGCGAGGGGCGTAGCTGTGGCAGCGTCACATGCCAGATGGCCTTGGCGCGGCTCGCGCCCAGGCTCATGGCTGCATGCTCCTGGCTGATGTCGAAGGTGCGCAGGGCTGCACTGACGATGATGACGACGAACGGAATCGCATGCACGGTGTGACCGAGCACGATCGCCTGCCAATGGCCGATCAATTGCAACTTTGCGAACAGGCCATAAACCGCAATTGAGTAGACGATCAGGGGGACGACCAGCGGCAGCAGAGAAATCTGATTCAGAATCGCTTTGCCACGGTAACGCCCCCTGACCAGGCTGAACGAGAGCAATGTGCCAAGCAAGGTCGCCAGCACCGTCGTCCACACCGCAATGTGAAGACTGCGATAGGTGGCGTCCATCCAGGTGGAATCGTTGAAATAGCTTGCATACCAACGCAGCGACCAGCCAGGCGGCGGAAACTGCAAATAGGCCGACGAACTCAGCGAGAGCGGAAATACGACCAGCAGCGGTGCCATCAGGAAAACAAATACCATGACGCACCAGACCTGAAGGGCCACGCGCAACCCCCGATTTGCCGGCATTCGGCGCGGGGCGGAGCTGGCCTTCAGTTCCATTGCAGGTTGGCCCGCAGCAGTTTCCTCAGCGCCAGATAGACCAGCAACGTTGCCGTCAACAGCACGGCTGACAACGCTGCAGCAAAGCCCCAGTTGAGGAAGGTCCGGACCTGCTGCTCGATCAGCACGGCCACCATGGTTACCTTGCCACCGCCCAGCAAGGCTGGTGTGATGAAGAAGCCGATCGACAAGACGTAGACCAGCGTGACACCAGCCAGAACTCCCGGCAGGGTGAGCGGTAGGAAAACCCTGCGGAAAACTTGCCAACCAGAAGCTCCCAGCCCCTCAGCCGCTGCCAGCAATCCACTGTCAATGCGCTTCATCGCAGCGAACAGAGGGAAGATCATGTAGGGAAGCAGCACATGAACCATCCCGATCAGCACGCCCGCAGTGTTGTTCAGCAATGGCAACGGTGAATCGATGATTCCGGAGTCGAGCAGTGCCCGGTTGATGATGCCATTGCGACCGAGCAAAACCATCCATCCGTAAGTGCGCACCAGGATGCTGGTCCAGAACGGCAACAGCACGAAGATGATGCCGATCGTCGGCCAGATGCCCGGTGCAACGGTGAGAAAATACGCGACCGGATAGCCAAGCACGAGGCAGGCCACACTGACATAGAGCGCGATCAACAAGGTGTCCAGCAAAACCTGAACGTACAAACCGTCGGTGAGCGCCTTCTCATAGTGAATCAGCGACCCACCTTCGACGCTCTGAACGAGCAGCAGGGCCATTGGCAGAAGGTACAACACGAACAGGAATGCCATCGCAGGCACTGCCGGCAGCAATGACATGACACTGCCGTGGTGGCGTCGCAACCAGCTGCGCCGCGGAACCGGGTAATCGTCAACGATGCGCACGTGATCGGCGACCGATGTCATGACCAAGGGATCCAGTGCATGTCGTCTCGGTCCCAACCCATGGACAGACGATCACCAACTGTTGGCAAATCACCGGTCTTGTCGAATGGCCATCGAACGAGAATTTCGAGACCGAGCTCGGTCTGCAGGCGATATTTGACGGTTTCGCCAAGGTAGACTACCTCGGAGACGGCGCCGGTGAACACGTTGTCGGCACGTTCATCGGCCAGCAGACGCCGCACGCGTTCCGGGCGCAACAACAGACCGATGGTTTCGCCTGCACCAGGAGCCGAAGAGGGCGCCTTGATTGACGCTCCGCCATCGCAAAGGGCCAGGCCGTCGTGGCCGACCTGGGCTCGATACAGGTTGGACTCGCCGATGAACGCGGCGACGAAACGATTCTTCGGCGAGCGGTAGATTTCTTGCGGACTGCCAAGTTGCGAGATGCGGCCTGCATCCGTAGGTGTCATAGAAGTCTTGCGGCACCTCGAAGTACGGCAGCGCGCCAGTCGGGAAGACGCTGAACTGCCAGTTCGCATGGGCCTCGACGATCACCTTGCCGCGGTAGTCGGTGAAGTCGCCGCGCACGCCGTACGACATCCAGACCGGCATCTCGAGCTGCTCGTAGACGGTGTGGATGTCCGCGCTGAACAGGTTCGCCGACAGAAAGTGCAACGGAGCGTGCTCCGCACCGGCCACTTTCGTGACGATCAAGTCGTAGGCCCAAAGCGTCTCATCGATGTCCTTCGACCCCCAGGTGCGACCCAGAAAGTAGCGAATCACGCCGGGCTTGGTCAGCGCGCGGAAGAGCGCTTTTCCCCAACCTGCACGGGGCCCGCGAAGCGCCTTGTACAACCAGGGCTTGCCTCGCGTGCTGCCGGGGGCGCCGCGCCACGGCTCCAGTCCCCCGAAACCCGTGGGGCTGACCAGCGCCACGCTGCGATACCGGTCTGGCGCCTCTGCGGCGGCGCGTGCAAGGTACTTCGGCCAGCCGATCCACAGCGCGCCAGCTTTTCGCTCCTCATTGCTTGCACATGCACGGCTCACTGACTATCGTGCGCAAGGCAGACTCAAAACGGGCGGAGGACAAGGTGCATAAAGCCGAAGTGTTCACTAAATCGAATCCACCCCAGCCGGGCGACCTGGCCGGTGCCGGGCGCCGCTTTCTCGCCGAGGGCGACTCCTGGTTCACGATTGGCACCTTGAACCTTTTCCAGGCCTCCAACGTGCTGCTGGAGCTGAAGTTCAAGCAGAAAAACGCCGTGATGAGCTGGGCCTATCCCGGGCACACGCTGCAGCACATGGTCGATGGCATCAACGACCCGGACTTCGACAGGGCACTGTGGAACAAGGCGGGTGGAAACTTTGCCAGCTTCTGGGAGGGCATCATCATCTCTGCCGGAGGCAACGATCTGATCGCGGCCGCGGAGGTGCCACCGGTATTGAACAACCAGCCGGTACCGGCAAATCTGCGCCTGTTTCTGACCGCTGCCGAAGCCGCCGCCCAATCGGCGGCGCTGGGGCCGCTGCGCCGCATCAGCGAGACCGGATGGTCGACCCTCATTGATCACCTGTTCGCCAACTTCAAGATCCTGCTCGCGCGCAAGGCGCTGGGGCCTTCCGAGCGCAGCCCCTTGTTCGTCCATACCTACTCGACCCCCGCGCCGCGACCCGCGGGTGCCGGCACCGCGCCACGCGGCTGGATGTTCCCGGCGATGCAGGCTTATGGCATCGATCCGAGCGACATGGGCCCCATCTGCAGCGAGTTGTTCAAACGTTTGCGCCAGTTCCTGCTCAGCCTGGACTGCAACAGTGGCCAGACCCGGTCGCTGCAGAAGGTTCACGTCTTCGATTCAGCGGGGCTGCCCGACATCCTGCCGGCAACCCCCGGCGCGCCGGGCAATTCGGGTGATTGGGTCAACGAGATCCACTTGTCTGCGGGTGGATACGCCAAGATCGGCTCACCGTTCGGGCGGTTCATCGACAAGGTCGTGGACGCGGAGTACGGGCCGTTGCCATAGCGGTTGGGCGATCGCCAACCATCGCAAGCGGCCGCCGACGGACTGCAATGAGGCATTTTGGGAAGTAGTACTGGCTAGATCGACCCAGCGCATGGACTACGTTGTCATCAAGACGCTGCATCAGGCAGCCGTTGCACTTTCGGTGACGGGGTTCTTTGCGCGTGGATGGGGGTCCCTGTTGGACGCTGAATGGACACGCAGCCGTGGGGCGAGGACCTTGCCGCATGTCATCGACACGGCCTTGCTGACCTCCGCGCTGCTGCTGGCCTGGATGCTTGGTCTCACGCCTGCTGCAGCGCCCTGGCTGACGGCGAAGATCATCGGACTGCTCTTCTACATCGCGCTGGGCATGGTGGCTCTGCGGCCCGGGCGAGCGGCGCCTGTGCGCGCGGCGGCGTGGATTGCAGCGATGCTCACGTTCGCGTGGATTGTCTCGGTGGCGATCACCAAGAATCCGCTCGGCTTCTTCGCCCTCGCACGGGTGGCGTCGTGACGATCAGAATGCTCGTCCAACCCGCACTGGCTGCTTCGGCGCGATGGCCTTGTCACTGCATGCGCCGTACCAGCATGCCACGAGTCTGGCTGATGGCCAGCGCCGGGTTCAATCCCTTCGGGCACACGTCCGCGCATTTCAGGATGGAACGGCATCGGAACAGGCGGTAAGGGTCATCGAGGTCATCGAGGTCATCGAGCCGTGCGCCGGTGGCATGGTCCTGGCTGTCGACGAGGAAACGATAGGCCTGAAACAGCCCCGCAGGCCCTACGTACTTGTCGGGGTTCCACCACAAGCTCGGACAGGCCGACGAGCAGCAGGCGCACAGGATGCACTCGTACAGGCCGTTGAGCTCGTCCCGCTCGGTGATACAAAAAGGCCTCTTCCAATTGCTTCGATCGACGACGCGGACCTTGACCATATCCTTGCTGGACCGGATGCGGCGCCTGCTCCATTGCTTACGGCCGCGCCAGCTTACCGCTCCAGTTGATCCCGTTTGTCCTTGACGGATGCCCATGCGTCGGCGTCTGGCAGCGCCATTTTTGTCTTCGTGATCGGTTTCCACAACCGCGCCAGCTGGGCGTTCAAGGGCGTGAAGTCCTGCTGGTCACGCGGCACGTCTTCCGCCGCGTAGATGGCGTTGACTGGGCACTCGGGGACACACACCGCGCAGTCGATGCACTCGTCGGGATCGATGACAAGAAAATTCGGCCCCTCGCAAAACGCGTCGACCGGGCAAACGTCCACGCATTGGGTGTACTTGCAGCGGATGCAGGCTTCGGTGACGGTGAAGGTCATGGTGTGACGGGATGCGGCATCAGCCGTCCTTCCCGTCAAGGCGCGTCGACAACAGCCACGGCGTGAAGATGACGAGATAGATTCCGAACGCGGCGCTCCAGGCCAGCGCGGCAGCGATCAGGGCTTGCACAAACCACTGAGGCGCCAGCAGCGGCAGCACGACGCGCAAGACAGCGGCCGCCATCACCGGCGCGTAGGCCAGCACCTCGGCCTTCGATGCCAGCAGCGGCCTTCCGGTGTGGCCGCGCGCCGTGCGGGTCAGCATGCCGATGCCGCGCGGTGTTGCGAGACCGGTCCAGGCCTTTCCCGCGGTCAGCAGAAAGCCACGATGACCGCCGCTGCAAAGCCGAACAGCATCTCGTGCGCATGCCACAGCAGGGGAGCCACGCTCAGCTCCAGCGAGATCCGACCCAGGAACAGGGCCATCCACAGCGGCACCGCGAGCGCGCCGAAAACTGCCCCACCGAGATAGAACGGACGAAAGCCAAGGCGCAGCACCGGCCACCCCTGCGGCGCGAGAGCAGGCGCAACCGCAGCAGAGGCAATCGACGCAAG
Organism: Burkholderiales bacterium; assembly: GCA_038221635.1. GTDB lineage: Bacteria > Pseudomonadota > Gammaproteobacteria > Burkholderiales > Burkholderiaceae_C > Ideonella_A. Next base: position 2,644 of record JBBRID010000138.1, on the reverse strand, counting down.
CGCAGGCTTCATGGCTGGAGGTTGGCTGAGCGTTGTTGCGGCCCAGAGGGCATGCAATTTAAGGTGTACTGTTCGTACATGTTATGCCGCCAGCAAGCGAAAGCAATATGATCGATGCATCTTCAGGAAGTGCATGCGACTCGCCGAATACACCGACTACACCTTGCGCGTGCTGATGTACTGCGCAGCCCATCCCGGCCGCCTGATCACGATCGGCGAGTTGGCGGACTGGCACGCGGTCTCCAAGAACCACCTGATGAAGATCGTCAATGACCTGGCGCGTCAAGGCATTCTCGAAACCACCCGCGGGCGGGGCGGTGGCCTGCGCTTGGCGGTGAGTCCTGCCTCGATCCGGGTGGGCGACGTCGTGCGCAATTGCGAAACCGATTTTCGGCTCGTCGAATGTTTCGACAGCAGAACCGACACCTGTTCATTGACGCCGACCTGCCGCCTGAGGGGGGTGCTGAACGCCGCCTTGCGGGCCTACTTCATTGAATTGGATGCCGCGACGCTGTCCGATATCACCGGCCCCGCACCGTCGATTCGTTCGCCAGCGGCAAAGTCCTCCCAGCGTGCAAGTCCAGGGATGCCGATGGCCGCTCCGGTCACGCGTCGGCGCGCTGCCGCAAAACCTCTCTCGTCCTAGTTCGATGCGTCCCATGATCTACCCCCCGACCTCCCCGTTTCCCGGCCACAGGGCACCCAACGCCGGCTTCGAGGTACCGCTCGAAATGCTGGCGGCATGCCATCATCGCGTCGAGAGCCAGTGCACGACGCTGCAGCGTCTGGTGGCGCACCTCGCCACGCACGGTTCCGACGAAGAGGCCCGTGTCGCCGCCGCGGCGGTGCTGCGCTACTTCGACACCGCGGCGGTGGACCATCACGCCGACGAGGAGATCGATCTCTTTCCCGCCCTGATCGAGTCGATGGCCGGGTCGGATGCGACCTGCATCCGAGACCTGATCGCGTCGCTGAAGAGCGATCACCGGGCCCTCGAATCGCAGTGGCAGCGCCTGCGGCCCGCACTGCTGAAAATTGCCGCAGGCCAAGCGCAACCGTTGCTGGCCGGCGACGTGATGCCGCTGGTCGCCTTGTACGGGGAACACATGGCACGTGAAGAGGCTGAATTGCTGCCGATGGCGGCCCGGCTGCTGAGCGACTCGGCGCTGGAGAGCGTCGGTCGCGCAATGCGAGAGCGACGCGGTATTCCATGAACCCATTGTCAGCACCACCCGAAGTGGAACCTGGTGCGCTTGCCCACGCGCTCATCACCGGACGATTCTCGGTCTCGCCGAAACGCCTTGTCGCGCCCGGGCCTGACGCCGGGCAGTTGCAGCAGATGGTCGAGGCGGCGGGCTGTGCACCGGACCATGAGCTGCTACGCCCATGGCGCCTGATTCGCATCGCAGCCTCACAGCGTGATGCCTTGGCGGACGTTTTTGTGCGTGCCTTGCTGGAGCGCCTGCCGGCAGCACCGGCCGATGCCCAGGCGCAGTCGCGTCAGAAGGCCTTCCGCGCGCCTGAACTGCTGCTGGCGGTGGTGCGGCTCGATCCGTCCCACCGCGATGTTCCGGAATCCGAACGCTATGTCGCACTCGGAGCCGCCTTGATGAACCTGTTGCTGTCAGCGCATGGCATGGGCTTTGCAGCCATGCTGACCAGTGGCCATGCGCTGCGGACGGCCTGTTTCGCCGATGCTTTCGACTTGCAAAGCGGTGAACGCGCCGTGTGTTTCGTTTCGATCGGCACACCGACGGAGATCCGGCGGCGGTCGCGACCCTCTGCCCAAGAACTCATCGCGCCCTGGCAACCGCGCGAACTAACCTGATGGGCGCCGTGGCGAACCAGGCAGGACAAGGGCGATCCGGGCGCATCATCGGAGCGTCGCTGGACTGCACAACAGCATCCTTCAGGAAGCATCATGGTCTTGCCTCGCGCCCAATCGCTCGATGTCATCGATGTCACCGTGTTGCAGCACACACCTCTTCAGAAAGTCCCCCATGACGATCGCAAGTTTCGATGACCTCCTTCGCGCTGCCAACGAGCAGCCGGAGCCTCAGCGCCTCCTGTTTGTCTTTACCACCGCCGGTGTCGATGCAGATGCCACAGCCGAACAAAAGGCGCGCTTCGAGGCCGGCCAGGGCGGCACGTTGACGCCGCTGATGTGCGTCGACAAGTTGCCGGGCGAACTGACCTCGTTCGAAGCGCTGCTCGAAGAGTCACGCGAGTTCGAGCAGACCTGGGACATGGTGTTCGTCGCTGCGTTGCCCGGATCAGGCGGTATCAGCCCGACGAGTCTGGACGCCGAGGCGCCACTTCAGCGGATGGTCGATTCGATCAAGTCCGGCAGCATTGGCGGTTTCATTCCGTTTGATGCGAAGGGCATGCCAGTGCGGTTCAGCTGAGATGCGACCACTGCACCGCTTGCGGCGACGCGAATCATTGCGATTGATGGGGACGACCTGATGGAACAAGCTCTCACCGTGGAACTCGTCCTGCAATCGGACTATCGATTCGAGGTCGACTTCGGGCTGCCCGATGTCCCGAGGCTAGTGACCGATTCAACCCCGCCGCTGGGTCAGGGGGCAGGCCCGGACTCGGAAAAGCTGCTCATCGCGGCGGTAGCGAACTGCCTGTCGGCAAG
>JBBRID010000137.1:0-8795 GCA_038221635.1 Burkholderiales bacterium | reverse complement strand
CTTCACCAGCTCGAGCCCGGGGGCGGTCGCGCTGAGCTTGTTTTCTTCCTGCGGACCGACGAACAACCGCGCATCGATTGCCTGTGTGGCGCCGGCGGCCAAGGTGCCCAGCGGCACGATCATGCCGATCGAGTATTGATTGGCGTCGACCTTGCGGGTGTAGAACTCGCGCCCGCGCTTCTCGTCGTCGCTGCTCGCACCGAGCATCCAGGCAGACGCGAAATAATGCTGCACGATCGCGACCCAGCCGTTGTCGGCCTGGGTCGGATAGTCGAACTTGTCGCCCGGCTGGTGTTTCTCGATGGACTTGAAATCGACCTTGTGAAACTTCTGGGCATCGGTATAGAGCGCCGGGCCGGTAAACGTGAAATAGAAGCTCGATTCGCCTTCCGGCGCGTTGCCGTCGCGAACCAGTTGCAGATAGAGCTGCGGATCGATCGGCGCCTGCGAGGTGTTGATCACCTCGTGTCGAACGTTGACCAGGTAATTGCCGCGGCTGAAGCGGTAGGTCTTCAACAACTTGGCGCCACCGATCTCGGGCGACTCGAACTTGACTTCGAGCATGTCGCTGCCGTCGGACAGATCGCGCTTGCCCGGCAACACCGTCATCTGGGTCAGGTGGTTGGGCAAAGGCGCGCCACCCTGCGCGGCGATCAGACCAGACTGCGATTTATACAGCCGCTGCGGTGATTGATCGAACAGCACGACATTGCTGCGCTTGTCGTTGTGGTCGCTGTATTTCAGCAACTCGAGTCGCACGATGTCGGCACCCTTGCTGTCGAAGGTGGCCTTCACCAGGTCGGTGGTCACGGTGACCAGTTCGCCGACCGGCGCTGCGCGCGTCGCTGCGTTTCCGGGCACTGCAGCGGTGGCCGCCGGACTGGCGGCACCTGGCACCATGGCCGGCGTCGGCAAGCCGGCATTCGGCGCCGATGCCGGAGGCGTCGAACCGCCTGCCGGCTGGACCACGGCCGCCGGCCCTGGGCTGAACAGCGAAGGCTGGCCGTTGTGCTTGTTCCACGCGTCCCAGATCAATACCAGGGACATCGAGAACACCACCCACAGCAGCGTGCGACGGATATCGGTCATGGAGAAGGCTTTTCAGTTTTCGAAGTAGGCGACAACAGATTGGTGAACAGGCGCAGAGGGCGCTCGGGCACCGGATCGTGGCCGGGTGTGCACCACGGATGGCAACGCAACAGCCGACCGGCGGCGAGGCCGGTGCCCAGCAACGCCCCGTGACGGTCCAGCGCCTCGATCGCGTAACGCGAGCAGGTCGGCTCGAAGCGGCAGCTGTTGCCGAGCCAGGGGCTCAGCAGCAAGCGGTAGACGCGAACCAGCGCAATCAGCACGCGGCGCGGCAACAAGACCAGGCGGCCGAACCAACTCGGCGTCGAGTCAAGCATGGCAACGCTCGACTGCGCGATGAACCAGCTGGCTCAGCTCGTCGTGCATGGCTTGGCGCAAAGCCTCGGAGCTGGCGCTGGGATATTGCTTGCGATCGATCACCGCGCGCAGCCGCACCACCCACAATCCCGGCCTCAAACCAGACTCGGCGGGTTCGGCCGGAGGTACGACGGCACCCACTGCGGCACGGATCTGGCGCTTCAGCAGACTGCGGGTCACACTGCGCTTGGCATGCCGTTTCGGCACCACGAGACCCAACCACCAGCCATCGACTGCAGCAGCCTGCGGACCATTCACCATCGACTCATCCACAAGCTGTGGACAAGTCTGTTCGCCATCTGTGGATAACTTGGCTTGCACCGAGGCAGGGCGGGCCGCGCGGCTTGGTGCCTGTTGCAGGTGGTGAACGGCAAAGTGGCTGCTTCGTGCCCAGGGCGATGTGCCCAGAACCCGCTGGAAATCAGCCGGTCGGACGATGCGGCCCATCACGCGGGGTGCTGGCGCCAGCCCGCGGTCGCGGATCAGACAGCCAGGCGCTTGCGGCCCTTGGCGCGGCGCGCCTTGATCACGGCGCGACCGCCGCGGGTTTTCATCCGCACCAGAAAGCCATGGGTGCGGGCGCGGCGGGTCTTGGAAGCTTGATAGGTGCGTTTCATGGCTGGATCCTGAGGGGGCCGCTAAAGCGGCATTGGCGGCATTGGCATTCCCCGCGCCCTTTTCCGAGGTCGCGAGGTCGCGCCTGCAGCGCAGGCGATGTCAACTTCAGTTTGTGCGTTTCTACTAGCTTCGAACCTTGCCTCATCGAAACGACGCCGGGGGCGGCGTTCAGACAAATTCGACGACTCGACGAAGCGCAAAAGCGACGTGCGCGACGTGCGAGATGTTCGCCTAGACACGTCAAGACACGTCGAGGCAAATTAAGGCGCATCGGGGAAACCGAGCATTAGAACAAAAAGATGCAATCCAGTCAAAGACTTGGCAAAGGAACCACAACAACCGTCGAGGATTCGTTCAGTTGCAAACTGTGGATAACCAGTGTCGCGGGGGTCCTTCGGACGTACAATGCAGCGTCTGCCCCACGGACTTTTCCACAACATGAGCGCTGACCTCTGGCAACGCGGCTGCGAGCGCCTCGCTGCCGAACTGCCCGAACTCCAGTTCAACACCTGGATCCGCCCATTGCCAGCGGCCGAGATCGTCGATTCGGCGAACGGCGCTGCCGATTCCCCAGCCGGTGCTGTTGCCACGTTGCGCGTGCCGAACCGTTTCAAGCTTGACTGGATTCGCAGCCAATATGCGCCGCGGATCGAATCGGTCTTGACCGAATTGGCCGGCAAACCGGTGCGCCTCGAGATCCTGCTTTCGTTCAGCAATGATGCCAGCGCGGCCACCCGCGCGGCCGGCAACGTCGTGCGCCCCGGCGAAGCGGCCCGCGCCGAGCCCATCGGTTCACTCAGTACACAACGCGCGCCGGGCCAGCCGGCTCCCCGCCATGGCATCAACGGTTCTGCCCCGGCTGGCAGCACCGCCTTCGACAGCCATCAGAACCGCTACCGCCTCAATACCGCGCTCACCTTCAACACGCTGGTACCCGGTCGGGCCAACCAGATGGCGCGCACCGCCGCGCTGCACGTGGCCGGCGCGCCGGGGCACATGTACAACCCCTTGTTCATCTATGGCGGCGTCGGCCTTGGCAAGACACACCTGATCCACGCGGTCGGCAATTCGCTGTTGGCCGACCGGCCCGATGCACGGGTTCTCTATCTGCACGCCGAGCAGTTCATCAGCGATGTCGTCAAGAACTACCAGCGCAAGACCTTCGACGAGTTGAAGGCCAAATACCACTCGCTCGATCTGCTGCTGATCGACGACGTGCAGTTTTTTGCCGGCAAGGAGCGCACGCAAGAAGAGTTCTTCAATGCCTTCGAGGCCTTGCTGGCCAAGCGTGCACACATCATCATGACCAGCGACACCTATCCGAAGGGGCTGGCCGACATCGATGAACGCCTCACCAGCCGCTTCGATGCCGGTCTGACGGTGGCGATCGAGCCACCCGAGCTCGAGATGCGGGTGGCCATCCTGATGCGCAAATCGGAGGCCGAAGGCACGCCGATGCCCGAAGACGTGGCCTTCTTCATCGCGAAAAACGTGCGCGCCAACGTGCGCGATCTGGAAGGTGCTCTGCGCAAGGTGCTGGCGTATTCACGGTTCAGCAACAAGGAGATCAACATCGGACTGGCGCGCGACGCCTTGAAGGATCTGCTGTCGATCCAGAACCGCCAGGTCGGGGTCGAAAACATCCAGAAGACGGTGGCCGATTTCTACAAGATCAAGGTCGCCGACATGTACAGCAAGAAACGCCCCGCCAGCATCGCCCGGCCGCGCCAGATCGCCATGTACATCGCCAAGGAAATGACGCAGAAGAGCCTGCCCGAGATCGGTGAGCTGTTTGGCGGGCGTGACCACACCACGGTGCTGCATGCGGTGCGCAAGATCGCCGCAGAGCGCCAGAAAAACAGCGAGTTGAATCAGCAGCTGCACGTACTCGAACAGACATTGAAGGGCTGATCCTGAACGCATCGACCACCCGGCATGCCCATATTTTTGCCGCATCAACGCGCCGATCAGGATGCCACCGGTTTCGGCTTGTCAAGGCATAAAGCTGGGGACAACTTTCTGGCAACTGCCTGCTTGTCCACAGGGTTCTTTCCTGCCGCTGAGTTGTTGCGTGTCAGTCCCGCCGCAACACGGCTTCCACACACAGGGTTCATCGTGAGTTAACTGCTTGATGGAAAAGGGGAAAATAGGCTTCTCCACAAATTTCAGTCTCCTCTACTAAGACTACCAATGAAGAGGTTCAAATGATTGTCTTGAAAGCAGTTCAGGAAAAAATTCTCGCTGCGCTGCAATCGGTTGCCGGCATCGTCGAACGTCGGCATACCTTGCCGGTATTGGCCAACGTTCTGATCCGCAAGAACGACGGGCAGATCGAGCTCACCACCTCGGACCTCGAAATCCAGGTGCGCACCCAGGCCGAGTTGGGTGGCGACGCTGGCAGCTTCACCACGACGGTCGGTGCGCGCAAGCTGATCGACATCCTGCGCTCGATGCCGTCGGATCAGGTGGTCACGTTGTCGGCCAACCAGAGCAAGCTGACGCTGCAAGGTGGCAAGAGCCGCTTCACGCTGCAAACGCTGCCCGCCGAAGACTTTCCACTGGTGCAGGAAGCGGCTGAGTTCGGACCGATCTTCAGCGTGCCGCAGAAGACCCTGAAGAACCTGATCAACCAGGTGCACTTTGCCATGGCGGTGCACGACATCCGCTACTACCTTAACGGCATCCTGTTCGTGCAGAAGGCAGCGATCTGATCCTGGTGGCCACCGACGGCCATCGGCTGGCGCTGGCGCAGGCCAAGCTGGAAGTCGAAATCCCGAAGCAGGAGGTGATCCTGCCGCGCAAGACGGTGCTCGAGCTGCAGCGCTTGCTGACCGACGAAGACGGGCCGATCGAAATGCGCTTTGCCAACAACCAGGCGCAGTTCAAGTTCTCGGGCATGGAGTTCGTCACCAAGCTGGTCGAGGGCAAGTTTCCCGACTACAACCGCGTGATCCCGAAGAACCACAAGAACAACCTGATGGTCGGCCGGCAGCCGCTGCTGGCCAGCCTGCAGCGTGCGGCCATCCTGACCAGCGAGAAGTTCAAGGGTGTTCGCGTCAACCTCGAGCCTGGCACGCTGCGCATTGCGTCGAGCAATGCCGAGCAGGAAGAAGCGAAGGAAGAGATCGAGGTCGACTACGGCGGCGACAGCATCGAGATCGGCTTCAACGTCACCTACCTGATGGACGTGTTGTCCAACACACAGGTCGAGATGGTCAAGCTCGAGCTGCAGGACACCAATTCCAGCGCCTTGTTCACCGTACCTGAGATGCCGGGGTTCAAGTACGTTGTGATGCCGATGCGAATCTGAACCGCTTTCAGCGCTCAGATTCGATCGGCCTATCGTTTTGCACCCCCGGGCCCCCGCCAAGCGGGGGTTCCGGTCAGTTGGACCCAAGGGCCGCCAGGCCCTCTTTCTTTGAAGTCATGAGCGATTTTCCGAACGTCCCACCATCACTGCCAGGCGACTTGCCAGAAGACATTCCCGAGAGCGCTGAGAGCATTGCCGAGAAGAAGGCTGCGAAGGACGCATCCAGCGCGGCTGCGAGCACTGCTTATGGCGAGGGCAGCATCCAGATCCTGGAGGGGCTGGAAGCGGTGCGCAAGCGGCCTGGCATGTACATCGGCGATACGTCCGACGGCACCGGCCTGCACCACCTGGTGTTCGAGGTGGTCGACAACTCGATCGACGAAAGCCTGGCCGGCCATTGCGACGACATCGTCGCGACGATCCACCTGGACAGCTCGATCAGCGTCACCGACAACGGCCGCGGCATTCCAACCGGCGTCAAGATGGACGACAAGCACGAGCCCAAGCGCAGTGCGGCCGAGATCGCGCTGACCGAATTGCACGCTGGCGGCAAGTTCAACCAGAACAGCTACAAGGTATCAGGCGGCCTGCACGGCGTGGGTGTGAGTTGCGTCAACGGCCTGTCCAAATGGCTGAGGCTGACGGTGCGCCGCGACGGCAAGGTGCACTACATGGAGTTCAAGCAGGGCATCCCGCAGGACCGTGTGGTCGAGCAGCGGGGCGGCTTCGAAGTCAGCCCGATGAAGATTACCGGCGACACCGAAAAGCGCGGCACCGAGGTGCATTTTCTGCCGGACCTGGAGATCTTTTCCGACCTCGACTTCCACTACGAGATCCTCAGCAAGAAGCTGCGTGAGCTGAGCTTCCTGAACAACGGCGTGAAGATCCGCCTGGTCGACGAGCGCAACAACAAGGAAGATACCTTTGCCTACGCCGGTGGCGTGAAGGGTTTTGTCGAATTCATCAACACCGGCAAGAAGGTTCTGCACCCCAACGTCTTCCAGGCGATGGGCGAGAAGCTCAGCGACCAGGGCACAACCATCACCGCCGACGTGGCGATGCAGTGGAACGACGGCTACAGCGAGCAGGTGCTGTGCTTCACCAACAACATCCCGCAACGCGACGGCGGTACCCACCTGACCGGCCTGCGCGCGGCGATGACCCGCGTCATCAACAAATACATCGACGACACCGATCTGGCCAAGAAGGCCAAGGTCGAGGTCACCGGCGACGACATGCGCGAAGGCCTGACCTGTGTGCTCAGCGTGAAGGTACCCGAGCCGAAATTCAGCAGCCAGACCAAGGACAAGCTGGTCAGCAGCGAGGTTCGTGGCCCGGTGGAAGATGTGGTCAGCAAGGCGCTGAACGACTACCTGCTCGAGAACCCGATCGACGCCAAGATCATCTGCGGCAAGATCGTCGACGCGGCACGCGCCCGCGAGGCCGCCCGCAAGGCGCGCGAGATGACACGCCGAAAAGGTGTGCTCGACGGCATGGGCCTGCCCGGCAAGCTGGCTGATTGCCAGGAAAAAGACCCGGCGCTGTGCGAGATCTACATCGTCGAGGGCGACTCCGCCGGCGGCAGTGCCAAGCAGGGCCGTGACCGCAAGTTTCAGGCGATCCTGCCGCTGCGCGGCAAGATCCTGAACGTCGAGAAAGCCCGCTTCGAGAAGCTTTTGACCAGCAATGAAATCCTGACGCTGATCACAGCCTTGGGCACCGGCATTGGCAAGGGGTCCGGCGGCGATGATTTCAACGTCGCCAAGCTGCGCTACCACCGCATTATCATCATGACCGATGCCGACGTCGACGGCGCCCACATCCGCACGCTGCTGCTGACCTTTTTCTACCGTCAGATGCCCGAGCTGGTGGAGCAGGGCCACATCTACATTGCGCAGCCGCCGCTGTACAAGGTGAAGGTCGGCAAACACGAGGAATACCTGAAGGACGGCGGCGACCTGGACGCCTTCCTGCTGAAGGTGGCACTGACCGACGCCCGCCTGGAAACCGGCAACACCGGCGCCGACGGCACCGCCACCGTGCTGCAAGGCGAAACGCTGGAAGCGCTGGCGCGCAGCTACGTGCTGGCCAACAACGTGGTCAAGCGGCTGTCGAAATGGATGGACGTGGAAGCCCTGCGCGCCATCGCCGACGGCCAGCACCTCGACCTCGACACATTGGCAGCGGCCGAAGAATCAGCGGTGGGCCTTAAGGCCGCACTGCACGACGCCGAAGTGACCGCCGAGTTCGACGAACGCAGCGACAAACACATCCTGCGCATCAGCCGCATGCAACACGGCAACGTGAAGAGCAGCGTGTTGACGGCCGACTTCGTGCACGGCGCCGACTACGAAGTGCTGAGCACGGCCGGCAAGACCTTCAAAGGGCTGGTCGGTGAAGACGCAACGATCAAACGCGGCGAAGGCGAGCGCCAGAAAGAAGCCAAGGTCAGCGACTTCCGCGAAGCCATGGCCTGGCTGATCCTCCAAGCCGAAAACGCCGTCGGCCGCCAGCGCTACAAGGGCCTTGGGGAGATGAACCCGATGCAGTTGTGGGAGACCACGATGGATCCGCAGGTGCGGCGGTTGCTGCGGGTGCAGATCGACGACGCGATTGAGGCCGACCACGTGTTCACGATGCTGATGGGCGACGAAGTCGAGCCGCGCCGGGAGTTCATCGAGGCGAATGCGTTGCGGGCGGCGAATATTGATGTTTGATTGATTGAGGTTGAGGCGGCGCGCACGCGAGGTCTGCGCCTCGCAAAAGCGGTTCAAGAAGTCGCGCGCCATCGGATCTTTCAGGTAGATCAGTGCCAGAAAGTGCTCAGGCTCAATTGTCGTGACAGTGTCGAGACAATTGCCTGCCCATGCAGTGCGCGCTCAAGGCCCGACAGCTCCCCTCAGCTACTTTGTTCGGTGCCCCATAGGGCCAGCGCCAGGTGCGCAGGGGAGACCACCGTCACGCCCTCAAATATCCGGCCATAACCGGGCCCGAAGTGTGTGCGATCACCCGTGACCAGCACATCGCAACGGGAGGAAATGGCAGCCAACAAGACAGGCCGGTCCTTTTCGGGCAACCAGTCTGCCGCCGAACGGATGGCTGGTGCAACTTGCACCGCGTGCACTTCGATGCGCGACAGCAAGGTTTGCAAGTAGTCGATTGCGTCGCCATTGGACTTGGTCGCGATATTGCGCTGCGCCTCGGTCGACACGTAAGTGTCGGCCACCAGCAGATGCCCGTCGGCATTCAGATCGTGAAGCAACTGGCGGACCGCACCATTCGACTTGGCGGCCAAAAACAGGATGTTGGCATCCAGAAAGATGCGCAGCACTTGTCTCAAGTTTGACGCTTGGGCAAAAGCGCAGCGAGCTCAGCCTCTGCAGCGTCGAATTCCTCCACCCGCCGCGCGCTGTACAGCTCC
>JBBRID010000136.1:0-8839 GCA_038221635.1 Burkholderiales bacterium | reverse complement strand
AGCGCGGCTGAAGCCGCTCCTACGACACGCCTACGCCGCAATCGCCGGGCGATCCTTTCGGTAGGCATTCTTGACGGCGATCTTGCCGTCGCGGAAGGTGAAGACGTCGACCATGCGGGCCTCGACGCGACTGCCATCTGCCTTGGTGCCCTTGAATGTCGTTTCGGAAACGCCGCGATCGCCGATGACGAAATGATCCCCGTCTAGCCAGGCGGCATCCGCGAAGGTCTGCCACGCCATCTCGAAACCCTGGCGCACCTGGTCGCGGCCAATGAAGCTGCGGCCGAGCAGCTCGGGGCCGGCCACTGCATGGAATGCACAGTCGTCGGACATGAAACCCATCAGCGCCTCGATATCGTGGCGGTTCCAGGCTTCGCCGAATGCCTTCAGTGTCTCGATATTCACTTGTCGATCGCTCATCTGTTTTTTCCTTGAATCGGGGACTTCTTGCCATCCGCTCGCGCAACGCGCGAACAGTGCATGGCGTGGAGGTCGGCAGAATAAGTCTTTGTGAATCGCCATCGTAGAACCAGATCCGGCCATTTGCTGGAACCAGGGCGCCGACGGATGCTGAACGACACTGCTGCGCTCGTTGCTGCGGACGTTGGCAGCAAAGCTGGACTCATAGAATTCGCTCAACTGGCGCTAACCCATGCCCATGCACCGCCGCTAGTCTTCGGTAACGCAAAAACCGGGCTGCGAAATGGTGCCGCCGGTGGTTTCGGGCCACGCTCCCGACTGCGTTCCAGAATGAAAAACCGCCTGCATCGAGCTTGCATCGATGCGTGGCAACCCGGAGATTCCGCATGGACATGTCATCGCCACAACCCACCGTGTTTGATCAATACGACCCACGGTACGATCCGCTGGTGGCAGCTAACCCAGGCCGCGGCAAAGCCTATGCGCCGACCTACTGGGTTGCCAGTGCCGGCACGCCACCCGAAGACGATGGTCCGGTGAATACTGATTTCGATGCCGATGTCGTCATCATCGGTTCGGGCTCGACCGGCATTTCGACCGCCCTGTACCTTGCGCAGGAGCACGGCATCCAGGCGGTGGTGCTGGAGGCGAACCAGACATCCTGGGGCTGCTCGAGCCGCAGCGGTGGTCAAGGCCAGAACGCGAGCGGCCGGCTGAAGCGATCGCAGTGGATCGAGCGCTGGGGCATCGATGTGGCGAAGAAGCTCGACATCGAGATCCGCACCGGCTTCGAGAATTTCAGGTCGTTGACGCAGGAGATCGACTGCGATGCCTTCCATGGCGGGCACCTCTATCTGGCGCATCGTCCGGAAAAGCTCGACTACCTGCGCAGTGAGACCCGTGTGATGCGCGAGAGCTTCGGTTACGCGACGCGCATGCTCAGCGCCGAAGAAGTGCGGCGCGACTTTGCCGACGAGCGCGAGAACCACGGCGCGATGTTCGAGGCCGAAGGCATCGGCATCCATCCGCTGAAGCTCACCTTCGGGATGATCCGCAAGGCGCGTGCGCTGGGCGTTCGCATGTTTCCGGCCAGTCCGGTGCAAGGCTGGGAGACGATCGACGGCGTACATCACCTGCGAACTCCGGGTGGCACGGTGCGCGCCAGGCGGGTCGCGGTCTGCACCGGAGGCTATACCGGCCAGCAGATCAATCCGCTGTTAAAGAACCGGATCATGCCGATTCTGTCGAACTCGGTCGTGACGCGGGTCTTGAGCGATGCAGAACTGAAAGCCTGCAACTTCAAGACACCGAAGTCGCTGACCTTCATGACCGATACCCGCACGCTGCGTTTCTATTACCGCCTGCTCAAGGGCAACCGGCTGCAATTGGGCAGCCGCAGTTCGATCAGCGGCGCCGATGCAGAGGATCCGGTTCACCTGAAGTTGCTGACCGACGCCATCGCGCGCAAATTCCCGCCGCTGGCCGGCATCGAGATCGAGCATTCGTGGTGGGGTTGGGTCGATGTCAGCCACGACATGATGCCGCGCATCACGCGCCCGGATCCGGTTAAGACGATCTGGTACGCAGTTGGATATGGCGGCAATGGCGTTTCATTCTCGACTTGGGCCGGCAAACGTCTGGCCGAACGGATAGCCGGCAAGGACGGCGGACAGAAAGTTTTCGATCTGCCGATCTACAACTCGCCGCTGCCTTATCCCAACATGTTCAACATGGTTGAGTCATCGCTGTTCGCACCATTCCGCCGATTCGGTCAGCGCTTCCTCTACAAGTGGTACTGGATGCAGGACGAGAAGTAAGAACTGGCCGGCGCTACACTTCGCGATGCCGGCCCGGCGGGATCCTGGCGCGCCGCGGCCGGTGCCTTGGCTACCTACAACAGTAGACCCATCCGATCCCCCGCCAGACGCAACGCTGGCAGGTGAGACACGGCTTGCTCCAGGGACATGCGCGCCCGCGGGGCATGGCAGGCGAGGGCCGCGCGGACCTGTCCGCTGTTGTCGAAAACCGGGACCGCGATGGCCAACAGGCCGACAATGAATTCCTCCCGATCGAGCGAATAGCCCGCTTCGGCGATCGAATCGCATTCCTTGCGCAATTCGCCTGCATCGACGATGGAACTGTCTGTCAGCCGTTCGAGCTTCAGCGCCGACAGCAACAGGTCGCGCCGATCTGACGCCATGAAGGCGAGAAACAGTTTGCCACTGGCAGTGCAGTGAATCGGCACATGCACGCCGACGTCGAGCGTCAAACGCCACGGCCAAGGGGCTTCGACGCGGTCGAGGTACAGCACCTGGGCACCATCGAGCGTGGTGTAGTTGCAGGTCTCGCCGACCTGCGCCACCAGATCGGCGATGACCGCATGTCGCAGACCGCTGACCGTGCCGTGGTTCAGGGTGTCGAAGGCGAGTTTTCGCAACGCCGGTCCGACCATGTATTCGCGGTCGTTTTCGCTGCGCGAGATGAATCCGGTTTCGAGGAGTTGCGTGCAAAGCCTATGCGCGGTGGCCTTTGGCAACGAAAGGTAGGCCGCCAGTTCGGCCAGGGACAGCGCACGCCCTTCGTCGGCAAGCTTGGCAAGCAGGCGCAGGCTGCGTTCGGCAGAGGATCCGGTGGCTGGATTTGCTGGGTTGGTTTTTTTTCCAGCCATAGGGGAAACCGCTAATAAATGGAACGATACATTCCGAAAAGATAGATTTATGATGCAATCATCGGAACGAATTGTTCCACTCTAACTGCAAATAGACGGTTGTTGACGCAGGTCTGGCAGCAGCAGGATCCAACAGGACGATAAATGGCCGCGGTTTTTGACTACATCGTCGTGGGTGCCGGATCGGCAGGTGCCGTGCTCGCCTCACGCCTGAGCGAAGACCCGACGACCAAGGTCCTGCTGCTCGAGGCCGGGCCGGCCGACCGCTCGTTCTGGATCCATCTGCCCATCGGGTACGGCAAGACGATGTGGAGCAAGAAATACAACTGGTGTTTCCACACCGACCCGGATCCAAACATGAACGGCCGGCGCATCTACTGGCCGCGGGGCAAGACCCTGGGTGGCTCGAGCTCGATCAATGGACTGATCTACATCCGCGGCCAGGCCGAGGACTACGACCACTGGGCGACGCTCGGCAACGACGGTTGGAGCTTCAAGGACGTCCTGCCGTATTTCATCAAGTCCGAAACCAATCAGCGCGGGGCAAGCAGTTACCACGGCGGGTCCGGACCTCTGCGGGTCTCTGATATCGGTTCACGCAATCCACTGATCGAGGCCTTCATCGGTGGGGCGCAGCAGATCGGCGTTCCACGCACCGACGACTTCAACGGCGAGCGCCAGGAGGGTGCGGGCTACTACCAGCTCACCACCTGGAAGGGCTGGCGCTGGAGTACCGCCAAAGGCTATCTGAAGCCGGCGCGCCAGCGCAGCAACCTGATCGTCGAATGCAACGCACAGGCCACCGGGCTCGTGCTGGAAGGCAAACGCGCGGTCGGCGTGCGTTATCGCCAGGGAGGCGATATGAAGGAGGCTCGATGCAACCGTGAGGTCTTGCTGTGCGCCGGTGCGATTCAATCACCTCAGTTGCTGCAACTGTCCGGTATCGGCCCCGCGCCTTTGCTGCAAAAGTTCGGCATTCCGGTGGTTCATGAGCTGCCGGGTGTTGGCGAGAATCTGCAAGACCATTTGCAGATCCGACTGACTTTCGAATGCACGCAGCCAACCACGAATGACCAGCTCAATTCCCTGGTCGGTCAGGCCAAGCTCGGTCTTCAATGGCTGCTCTACCGCAGCGGGCCGCTGGCGGTGGGCATTAACCAGGGCGGTTGTTTCATGCGGGCCTTGCCTGAAGAGGCGGAGACCCCGGACATCCAGTTCCACGTCGCGACGCTGTCAGCCGACATGGCCGGAGGCAAGGTCCATCCCTTCTCCGGCATGACGCTGTCCGTGTGTCAGTTGCGGCCCGAATCGCGTGGTCACATCCGGATCCGCTCGACCGACCCGTTCGAGCCGCCGGAAATGCAGCCGAACTATCTGGCCACCGACCTCGATCGCCGCACCAACGTCGCGGCCGTCAAGGCTGCGCGTGCCATTGCAGCTTCCCCGTCCATGAAGGACATGATCAAGCGCGAGGTCAAGCCGGGCCCTGACGCCAATGACGACGCCGCCTTGCTCGAGTATTGCCGCAACAACGGCGCCACCATCTTCCATCCCAGCGGCACCTGTGCGATGGGCCTCGATCCGGTCGCCGGTGCGGTCGTTGATGCCAGGCTGCGGGTGCACGGCATGCAAGGCTTGCGCGTCATCGATTGTTCGGCAATGCCGACGCTGGTGTCGGGCAATACGAACGCACCGGCCGTGATGATGGCAGAGAAAGCTGTCGATATGATTCGCGAGGATGCGCGCAAGCACTGATTCGAATTCGAAGAAGCTGCACCGAGGGGGCGGATCGGTGCAAACAAAAGCAGTTCCACTCCGACCCCCAACGTACGATCCCACTACCCCGAAGGAGACATTGATGGCTCAGAAGACACCGCTAGATCGCCGCGGATTCATGCAGATCGCCGGCACCTATGGCCTCAGCTCGACCGCGTTCGCGATGGCCGGTCTGGTCGGACCGTTGACCCTGCAAGGCGTCGGCACGGCTGCGGCCCAGACTGCGGCTGCGCGCAGTGGCGCAGCAGTCAAGACGCTGAAGTTCGGCGCGGCCGGCTTCAACGAGGACAACCTGAAGATCCAGGAGTCGGGTCAGCTCTGGTTTGCCCAGGAGCTGGAGAAACGCAGTGAGGGCGCGCTGAAGATTGAATTCATCGGCAACAACGCGATCTGCAACCAGGGTGACTGCGTCAAGAAGACCCAGCAGGGCATCGTCGACATGTTCACCGCCAGCACGCAGAATTCGGCTGGTTCGGCGCCGTACTACAACGTGCTCGACTTCGCCTACATGTTCCCGTCGCGGGCGTCGCAGCATCACTTCCTGTACAGCAAGAAGAGCGAGAAAGTGCTGCGCGAGCCGATGCGAAAGCTCCACAACATCGAGTTCCTGTACAGCCATTGCGAACTGCGTGGCCTGATGATGGGCAAGAAGTTTGCCGACAAGCCGACCGTCACCAGTGTCGATCAGCTCGCCGGGACCAAGAACCGGGTCACGGGCACGCAGCTCGGGCGCATTGCGATGACGCTGATGAGCCTGAACCCGACGCCGCTGGCCTGGGAAGAGACGCTCGATGGCCTGAAGCAGGGCTTGATCGACGGCGCCGAAACCTGGATGGGTGCAGCGGCTTACGCGAACATGTCGCCGGTTTTGTCGCAAGCGGTCGATCTGCGCTTCTTCTGCGGCACCGAGCACACCGCGATGAACCATGCGACCTTCAGCAAACTGCCGCCCAAGCTGCAGGATCTGGTGCTCGAGACTTCGTTCGACGCGCAGCAATACACGCAGAAAAACCAGGAACGTGCGTTGATCGAGGTGGTGGGTGCCGAGGCCAATCCCAAAACCGGCACCTTGTTTGCCAAGAACAACGTGCGAGTGGCGGTGCTGTCGGACGCCGAACTCAAGAAGGCGGAGAAAATGTGTTCGCCAGAGTTCCAGCCCAAGCCTTGGGAAGAGTGGCGTGAGCGCCTGAACAAGATGTCCGGCGGACAAGACGTCTACAAGGAAATCTACGGCATCGCCCGCGAGATTCCGGCCAACATGGCTGCGGTTGACGTCAAGCCGGTCCGCTGGTGGAAAGCCTGATTTCGTTCTGAAGCAGCGGGCGGAACCGGATCCGGTGCACGCCCCGCCATTCGAAGCTCCGCCTCACGACCTCATTCGAGGAATCACAACATGAATCTTGTCATGTCGCCCTTGCGCTGGCTGGACCGCAATGCCGAACGCTCGCTGATTCTGGTCGCGTATTCGTCGATGGCCTTGATCATCGTCTATGCGGTGTTCGAGCGGTTCGTCCTCAATCGGATGGTGCCGTGGAGCACGTCGATCCCGATCTACCTGTTTCTGTGGGTGACCTGGATCGGCTGTTCGCACAATGTGCGTCAGCGCACCCACCTCGTCTTCAACGACATCCGGCTGCGCCTGTCCTATCGCATGCAGTTCGCCTGCATGGTGCTCGATGCCGTGTTGTGGATCGTCTTTGCCATCATCGTGCTCTATTACACGATCGAGCAGACGCGTCTGGTCGAGATGAATTTTGCGATCGTCCAGGGCACCGACAACGTGATGCTGTGGTGGTTCTACCTTGCCACGCCCGTGGCCTGGGCCTTGTTGATCTTCCGCGTCCTGCAAAACCTGCTCGACGACATTCGCCGCTACGCCAACGACAAGCCATTCCTTGTCGACATCCAGGCCATCGGCCAGGGCTGAGGACCGATGACCCACCCCCGGAGCGCCTGCGGCGCACCCCCTCGAGGGGGCGCCGCCAGCGGACCGGCATAGCCGGATCCGCGGCGGCTGCTCGAATGAAGCTTTGCGTGCCAAGTATTTAATTGAGGTAACCCATGGATCAAGGTCTCTTGCTCGGGCTCGTGTCGGCCGGTGTGGTCGTTCTGTTTTTGATCGGGGTACCGATCTTTTTGGTGCTCGGATACTGGGTCGTCGGTGCGTCGCTGGTCATCGATTTCACGCTTGCCAACATTGGCGTCACGCTGTTTGAGGGCCTCAACTTTTTCGGGCTTCTTTCGCTGCCTCTATTCATCCTCACCGGTGACCTGATTGCCGCCGCCGGCATCGCCCGGCGCTTGGCCGACTTCGCCCATTCCTGCATGAGCTGGTTGCGCGGCGGCCTCGGGCTGGCGACCCTCGGTTCGTGTGGGTTGTTCGCGGCGATCTCGGGTTCCAACTCGGCGACCACTGCAACCATCGGCGGCATCATGCATCCGTTGCTGGTCAAGGATGGCTACGACACAAGGTTCGCAGCGGCCACTGCGGCGGCAGGCGGCACCGTGGGCATCATCATCCCGCCGTCGATCATCTTCATCGTCTATGGCTTCATGATGAACCTGTCGATCTCCGACCTGTTCGTCGCCGGCATCTTGCCAGGCATCCTGATGGTGGCGTCGATGATGGGCGTGTGCTGGTTCATGTCGCGCAAAAACGGCTGGGGTTCGATCCAGCCACTGGAATGGCCACGCATCTTTCGAACCGCGCGCCGCGCCTACCTTGGCTTCTTCGCGATCTTCATCGTCATCTACGGCATTTATTCGGGCATCTTCTCACCGACCGAAGCAGCCGCCATCACGGTTGGCTTCTGCCTGATCGCCGGCCTGTTGTTCACCCGTGAGATCAAATGGCGCGAGCTGCCCGACATCCTGCTGCGCTCTGGTCAACTGACCGGTATGTTGGCGCCGATGATTGCGATATCGATCGTCATGCAGCAGGTCTTCGGCCTGCTCGGAGCCGCCGAAGCGGTGGCAAGCTTCGTCGCCTGGTTCGGCGACAGCGAGATCGTCGTTCTCGTCGTCTGCATGGCGATCGTGATGGCCGCAGGCTGCATCCTGGAGAGCCTTCCGGTGACGGTGATCTTCGCCCCGATCCTGGCACCGATCGCGGTGGCCCACGGCGTCGACCCGATTCACTTCAGTGTCATCTTCCTGGTCGGTGCAGCAATCGGCTTCATCACGCCACCGTTCGGCCTGAACCTGTTCGTCGCCAGCGGCGTCACCGGCATTCCGTATTCGAAGCTGGTTCGGCCTGCGCTGATCTATCTGGGTGGGTTGCTCGTGGCCTGGGGACTGACCGCCTTCGTGCCGTGGTTCTCGCTGGTGCTGTTGCCGAAGGTGGGCGGCGGTTAGGGCCTGTTCACATTATTGGAAGGGATCGCGTCACAACCCTGCGGCAAGGCTGGCCTTCGCGACCCCTTCAGTAGTGTGAACGGGCCTCGTTCCGGTCTGTGCGATTTCAGCTTGCCGAGCGACCTTCGGTGAAGCTGGTCTTGAACCAGTTCTCGAGCATCTTCTTCTCGTATTCAAGCGCCTGCGGGCTGCGAGTCCTCGACAGGCCGCCGGTGTAATCGAGATCGGCTATCAGTTCGGTTCGGCTGAATACGGCCTTACCGTCGCGTTGCAGCGTGTAGCGGACTTGAATGCGCGGCCAATCGGCGTTTCCCTTGACGATGCGCTTCTCCTCGCCGCCACGCGGAAACGGCTTGACCATTCCGGCGAGGTCGACATCGAGCACGTCGATCGTCAAGACTTCATCGCTGCGAAGGTAGCGCTGCCCCAGTTCGTGAAACGTCTTTTCGAGCAAGCTCAGGTTGGCGTCCTTCTCCCATTTCGACAGGCCGGCGTCGGTATAACTCACCGGCTCGATGAATCTCACGTTGACCAGGCCAGCGGCAGACACGCTACCCGCAGCCGCTAGCAGCGCCGAGATCAAAAAGGTGGACGTTCGGTAGTTCATGTGCGTCTCCTGCT
>JBBRID010000135.1:0-8884 GCA_038221635.1 Burkholderiales bacterium | reverse complement strand
TGGTCTCGGGCTTCTTCACCTCGCCGAACGACCAGCTGCGGATTTTTTCCGGTGAAGCCAGGCCGATCTTGATGGCATCGAAATGCTCATCGGGGGTGAATTGCTTGAAAAGGTCGAGTAGGCCCTTCATGGGTTTCTCCTTAAAGAATTCAGTGCGTAGTTGGAGAGAGAAGTGAGGGGATAAAAAGCGCGTCAGGCAAGGCGCCAAGAGGGCCGCATAGCAGCGCTATGCAACCGACCGAGCAACGCCGCATGGCACGGTTCTTGATCCTCAATTCTTTTCCAGCTCGATGTCGATACCCAGCGATCGAATTTCCTTGACCAGCACGTTGAACGATTCCGGCATGCCGGCTTCGATGGCGTGTTCGCCCTTGACGATCGATTCGTAGACCTTGGTCCGGCCGTTCACGTCGTCCGACTTGACGGTCAGCATTTCCTGCAGCACGTAAGCCGCGCCGTAGGCTTCCAGGGCCCAGACCTCCATTTCGCCAAAGCGCTGGCCACCGAACTGCGCCTTGCCGCCCAGCGGCTGCTGAGTCACCAGGCTGTACGGGCCGGTCGACCGGGCGTGCATCTTGTCGTCGACCAGGTGATGCAGCTTCAGCACGTGCATGTAGCCGATCGTGACCGGACGCTCGAAGGCATCGCCGGTACGACCATCGTGCAACGTGGCTTGGGTGCGTGTGGCGGTCAAGCCCTTCAGCTTGGCGATGTCTTCCGGATAGGCCAGCTTCAGCATGCCGCGGATTTCATCTTCCGCAGCGCCGTCGAATACCGGCGTCGCGAACGGCACGCCCTTGCTCAGAATCGCCGCCATTTCCAAGACGACGGCCTCGCTCAGGTTGTCCAGCTTCTCGGTCTTGCCACCCGACTTGTTGTACAGCTCGTCGAGGAACTTGCGCAGCTCGGAGGCCTTGGCGTGCTCTTGCAGCATGTTGCCAATGCGCTGACCGATGCCCTTGCCGGCCCAGCCGAGGTGAACCTCGAGCACCTGCCCGACGTTCATCCGTGACGGCACGCCCAACGGGTTCAGCACGATGTCGCACGGCGTTCCGTCGGCCATGTAGGGCATGTCTTCGATCGGAACGATCTTCGACACCACACCCTTGTTGCCGTGACGACCGGCCATCTTGTCGCCTGGCTGCAGGCGGCGCTTGACGGCCAGATAGACCTTGACCATCTTCAGCACGCCGGCCGGCAACTCGTCGCCCTGCGTCAGCTTCTTGCGCTTCTCTTCAAATGCCAGATCGAAGCTGTGACGCGTCTGCTCGAGCGAGTTCTTGATCGACTCGAGCTGGTTGGCAACTTCGTCTTCGGCCGGACGAATGTCGAACCAATGGTATTTGTCGACACCGACCAGATAGGCCTTGTCGAGCACCGTGCCCTTGACGATTTTCTGCGGACCACCGTTGGCCGTCTTGCCGATCATCAGCTTCTCGATCCGGTCGAAGGCGTCGGCCTCGACGATGCGCAGCTGATCATTCATGTCCAGACGGAAGCGCTTCAGCTCGTCGTCGATGATCTGCTGAGCGCGTTTGTCGCGCACGATGCCTTCACGGGTGAAGACTTGCACATCGATCACGGTGCCGTTGGTGCCCTGGTCGACACGCAACGAGGTGTCCTTCACGTCGGACGCCTTCTCGCCGAAGATCGCGCGCAGCAGCTTTTCTTCCGGCGTCAGCGTGGTCTCGCCCTTCGGCGTGACCTTGCCGACCAGCGTATCGCCTGGATTGACTTCGGCGCCGACGTAGACGATGCCCGACTCGTCCAGACGAGCCAGTTGCTGCTCGCTCAGGTTCGGGATGTCGCGGGTGATTTCTTCCGAACCCAGCTTGGTATCGCGCGCCATCACCACCAGTTCCTCGATGTGGATCGAGGTATAGCGGTCTTCGGCAACCACACGTTCGGAGATCAGGATCGAATCTTCGAAGTTGTAGCCGTTCCACGGCATGAACGCGACCAGCATGTTCTGGCCGAGCGCCAGTTCACCCAGATCGGTCGAGGCGCCGTCGGCGATGATGTCCTCGGCTTCGACCTTGTCACCACGCCGGACGATCGGGCGCTGGTGGATGTTGGTGTTCTGGTTCGAACGCTGATACTTGATCAGGTTGTAAATGTCGACACCGACTTCACCGGCCACCGTCTCCTTGTCGTTGACGCGAATCACGATGCGGTTGGTATCGACATAGTCGACCACGCCACCGCGGCGCGCCGCGACCACGGTGCCGCTGTCCTTCGCGGCCACACGCTCGACCCCGGTACCGACCAGCGCCTTTTCCGGACGCAATGTCGGCACAGCCTGGCGCTGCATGTTGGCACCCATCAGCGCACGGTTTGCGTCGTCGTGCTCGAGGAACGGCACCAGCGAGGCAGCCACCGAGACGATCTGGGTCGGAGCCACGACCATGTACTGGATGCGCTCGGCCATCGTCAGGATCGATTCGCCGTTGTCGCGGGCGCTGACCAGCTCGTCGATCAGCATGCCGTTTTCGTCCAGCGTGGCACTGGCCTGGGCGATGACGTATTTGCCTTCTTCGATCGCCGACAGGTAATCGATGGTCATCGTCACCTGGCCGTTTTCGACCCGGCGTTACGGCGTCTCGAGGAAGCCGTACTCGTTAAGCTGTGCATACAACGCGAGCGAATTTATCAGCCCGATGTTCGGGTCTTCAGGTGTCTCGATCGGGCAGACCCGACCGTAGTGGGTCGGGTGCACGTCGCGCACCTCGAAGCCGGCACGTTCGCGTGTCAAACCACCCGGACCCAAGGCAGAGACGCGACGCTTGTGCGTGATCTCGGACAGCGGGTTGGTCTGGTCCATGAACTGCGACAACTGCGAGGCACCGAAGAACTCCTTCAAGGCAGCCGAAATCGGCTTGCTGTTGATCAAGTCGTGCGGCATCAGCGCTTCAGTCTCGGCCTGGCCGAGGCGCTCCTTCACAGCCTTCTCGATGCGGGCCAGGCCCGAACGGTACTGGTTCTCGGCCAGTTCGCCGACGCAGCGCACCCGGCGGTTGCCAAGGTGGTCGATGTCGTCGACTTCGCCGCGGCCGTTGCGCAACTCGACAAGGATCTTGACGACATCGAGGATGTCGTCGTTGCTCAAGGTCATCGGGCCTTCCGGCACGTCGCGCCCGACACGGGCGTTGAATTTCATCCGACCGACACGCGACAGGTCGTAGGTGTCGGCGTTGTAGAACAGCCGGTTGAACAGCGCCTCGACCGCATCTTCGGTCGGCGGTTCGCCGGGTCGCATCATGCGATAGATGGCCACGCGGGCGGCCAGCTGGTCGGCGGTTTCGTCG
The DNA here is from genome assembly GCA_038221635.1 of Burkholderiales bacterium. Classification (GTDB taxonomy): domain Bacteria; phylum Pseudomonadota; class Gammaproteobacteria; order Burkholderiales; family Burkholderiaceae_C; genus Ideonella_A. Next base: position 5,579 of record JBBRID010000135.1, on the reverse strand, counting down.
GCGGCCAGCGTCTGCGAGATGTACGCGCCTTCGTCGAGTTCGTTGGTGTACAGCGCCTGGAATTCCTTGACACCGGCGACGCGCAGCTTCTTCAGCAGCGCTTCAGTCAGCTCGTCGTTGGCCTTGGCGATGATCTCACCGGTCTCTTCGTCGACGATGTTGCTGGCGAGCATGCGCCCGGCCAGATAGTCTTCTGGCACGCTGATGAACTGGGTTTCCGACTGTTCGATCGTGCGCGTGTGGCGCGCGGTGATGCGCTTGTCTTTTTCGACAACGACATTGCCGCTCTTGTCGGTGATGTCGAAGCGCGCGATTTCGCCGCGCAGACGATCAGCGACAAACTCGAGCTGAGCGCCCGTATCCATCAGGCGGAAATTGTCGAAGACGAAGAAGTGGGCGAGGATCTGCTCGGGATTCAGGCCGATCGCCTTCAGCAGAATCGTCACCGGCATCTTGCGGCGGCGATCGACGCGGAAATACAGGGCGTCCTTCGGATCGAATTCGAAGTCGAGCCACGAACCACGATACGGGATGATCCGGGCCGAGAACAGCAGCTTGCCCGAGCTGTGGGTCTTGCCCTTGTCGTGCTCGAAGAAAACGCCCGGCGAGCGGTGCAACTGCGACACGATCACGCGCTCGGTGCCGTTGACGATGAACGAGCCGGAGTCGGTCATCAGGGGCACCTCGCCCATGTAGACCTCCTGCTCCTTGATTTCCTTGACCGTCTTCGCCTGAGGCGACTCGCGGTCGTAGATGATCATCTGCAGCTTCGCGCGCACAGCGGCCGCGTAGGTCAGGCCACGCTGGCGGCACTCCCGCGTGTCGAACGCGGGCTTGGCCATGTTGAATTCGATGAATTTCATTTCGACGAACCCGTTATGCGAAACAATCGGGAACGCCGACAGGAAGGCGGCTTGCAAGCCTTCCGGTTTTCGTTTTTGTGGCGGTACGTCCTTTTGCAGGAAGGCGACGTACGATTCCTTCTGCATCGTCAGCAGATAAGGAACATTGAGGACACTCTCACGCTTGCCGAAGCTTTTGCGAATGCGCTTGCGCTCGGTATAGGTGTAGGGGGTTGTTTGCTGCGCCATAGGTGATTTCTCACTCCGTCTCAGGGGAATGGCCCGGCCCTGGCCTCATCCCCGTCGGCGACTGTCGGATCGAACGACTTCCGAGGCCCACAAGCAGGCCCCGCATCCCCGCAAGGGGCGGAAGTCGACACGGGGCGCGGCCCGTCGTCGACCTGAAGTCTTGCGCTCGAAGCTTGGTGGCTGGCCACTACCAACCGCTGGCGGACAACCCCGGCATTGCACCGAAGTCCGACCAAACCAGTTCTCTGCAGTCGGATCAGAGAACACTTGGAAAACCCTTGATTATCGGGGCGAGGGGCTTCCAGGTGCTCTCCAAGGGTTATCACGAAGACAACCCCCAGATCGCGGGACCGCCTATCCTGGGCAGGATGGCGGCACCGACAAGACACGAAAGGCCAGGAGCCTTCGGCTCCCGGCCCGTTGCACCGATGTCGATTACTTGATCTCGGCCTTGGCGCCGGCGTCGAGCAACTTCTTCAGTGCAGCCTCGGCGTCGGCCTTGGCTACGGCTTCCTTCACGTTCTTCGGCGCGCCGTCCACCACATCCTTGGCTTCCTTCAGGCCCAGGCCGGTCAGTTCGCGAACCGCCTTGATGACCGAAACCTTGTTGGCGCCGGCTTCGAGCAGCACGACGTTGAACTCGGTCTGCTCTTCGACTACGGCAGCCGCAGCACCGCCACCCCCGCCGGCTGGAGCCGACATCGCAGCGGCGGATACGCCGAATTTTTCTTCAATGGCCTTGACCAGGTCATTGAGGTCCATCACCGACATGCTGTCGAGTGCGCTCAGGAATGCGTCTTTATCGAATGCCATTTTGATTTCCTAACTCTGAATTGAATATTGAAGATTGATCGTCGGTCCGAGATCAGGCAGAGGCTTCCGGCGCGGGGGCGTCCGGAGCCGAAGCTTCGGGTGCGGCAGCTTCGGGTGCGGCAGCTTCGGGTGCAGCGGCTTCCGGTGCAGCAGCTTCGGGTGCAGCGGCTTCCGGTGCAGCAGCTGCAGGAGCTTCTGCTGCGACCGGGGCCTCGTCGGCCGGTGCAGCACCTGCGCCACGCTGTTCTGCCAATGCAGCCAGGACACGCGCCATGCGCGAGACCGGGCTCATCATCAGGCCGAGCAGCTGGGACAGCAGCACTTCCTTGGTCGGGATCGCCGCCAGCGCTTTCACGCCGTCGGCAGTCCGGGCCTTGCCTGCGTAGGCGCCGCCCATGACGATCAGCTTGTCGTTGCCCTTGGCGAAGTCCGACAGGACTTTTGCCGCGGCGACAGCATCTTCGGAAAAACCATAGATCAGCGGGCCGACCATGCTCTCCGAGGCCACCTCGAACGGTGTACCGGCAACCGCACGACGAGCAAGCGAATTCTTCAACACGTGAAGATAAACGCCACTGTCGCGCGCCCGCCGGCGCAACGTATCCAGATTAGCCACGGTGTGGCCACGGTATTCAGCCCGCGCGAGCGTCTGCGAGCGAGCCGCCTGGGCTGCCACATCCGTCACCACGGTCTGCTTTTCGTTGCGGTTGAGACTCAAGGTCTACTCCTCACATCTGTGCGGTTTGGCTTGCGCCGCCCCACACGCCACATTGCAGCGACCATCCGATCAGGAAAACATCAATCCGTCACGGCGGGACCGCCATCTGCGCTGGCGATTAAGCCGACCTCGCGATCGGCACCAGCGGTCTTGGATGACCTGCCGCCTCATTGCAGAAACGACAACCCACCAAACTCTTCACATCAGCGGCGCCAGACTCGCGCCGCTTCCAAAAATCAAGCTTGTGCAGCCTGGGCGTTGATCGACGCGATATCGACGCGTGCACCGACCCCCATCGTCGACGACACCGCCACCTTGCGCAGATAGACACCCTTGCTGGTTGCCGGCTTGGCCTTGTTCAAGGCTTCGATCAGCGCGCGCAGGTTGCCCATCAGCTTGTCGTTGTCGAACGACCGGCGGCCGATCGTGCCGTGCACGATGCCAGCCTTGTCGACGCGGAACTGCACCTGACCAGCCTTGGCATTTCGCACGGCTTGTGCAACGTCGGGCGTCACGGTGCCGACCTTGGGGTTAGGCATCAGGCCGCGCGGGCCGAGGATCTGACCGAGGGTACCGACAACACGCATGGTGTCTGGCGAAGCGATCACGACGTCGAAATTCATCACGCCGGCCTTGATCTGCTCAGCCAGGTCTTCCATGCCGACGATGTCAGCGCCGGCGGCCTTGGCTTCTTCAGCCTTGGCACCCTGCGCGAACACGGCGACTCGCTTGGTCTTGCCGGTGCCGTTGGGCATCACGACAGCGCCACGCACCACCTGGTCGGATTTCTTCGCGTCGATGCCGAGTTGCACTGCAACGTCGATCGATTCATCGAACTTGGCGCTTGCGCACTCTTTGATGAGCACCAGCGCGTTATCCAGAGGATACAGCTTGGTCGATTCGACCTTGCCGGCGAGCGCCTTCTGGCGTTTGGTCTGCTTGGCCATGATCAGATCACCCCTTCCACGGTGACGCCCATCGAACGGGCGGAGCCAGCGATCGTGCGCACGGCGGCGTCCAGATCAGCAGCGCTCAGGTCTTTCATCTTCATCTTTGCAATCTCTTCGATCTGCGCGCGGGTCATCTTGGCAACCTTCTGCGAATTCGGCGTCGGCGAGCCCTTGTCGAGCTTCAGCGCCTTCTTGATCAGCACCGTTGCCGGTGGCGTCTTCAAGATGAAGGTGAATGATTTGTCCGCGAACGCGGTGATTACCACCGGCAACACGAGACCCGGCTCCATGCTGGAGGTCTGCGCGTTGAACGCCTTGCAGAACTCCATGATGTTCAAGCCGCGCTGGCCGAGGGCCGGGCCGATCGGGGGCGACGGATTGGCTTTGCCTGCAGGAACCTGCAGCTTGATGTAGCCGACTATTTTCTTTGCCATTTTTCTACCAACTTTCTTGAATCGAAACCCGCGAACAGCTCACTGCGGATTCCTGAGTACAAACGCCGAAGGACTGGTTACCCCGGCTCCTCTTGAGAACGTCACGTCGTTCTCGGCGACGGACCAGTCGATGCCGATCGTTCGATCGATACCAGCCCTGGTCGGGCTTTGAAACCGGCGGTAGGAGCGGCTTCAGCCGCGCTTTCCTTTTTTTGCCCCAACTCGAAGCGCGGCTGAAGCCGCTCCTACGCGAAAACAGCCAGCGTCAGACCTTCTCTACCTGCCCGAAATCGAGCTCGACGGGGGTGGCACGACCAAAAATCGTCACCGAGACACGCACTTTCGACTTGTCGTAATTGACGTCTTCCACTGCCCCATTGAAGTCGGTGAACGGACCATCCTTGACCCGCACCATCTCGCCGACCGACCATTCCACCTTCGGCCGCGGCTTCTCGACACCTTCCTGCATCTGATTAACGATCTTCGCCACCTCGGCTTCGGAGAACGGCGATGGCCGGTTCTTGGCGCCGCCAACGAAACCGGTGACCTTGCTGGTGTGTTTGACCAGGTGCCAGCTGTCGTCAGCCATTTCCATTTCGACCAGCACGTAGCCGGGGAAGAAGCGCCGTTCGGTGACCGTCTTTTTACCGTTCTTCAGCTCGACAACTTCTTCCATCGGCACCAGAATGCGTCCGAATTTGTCTTGCATGCCTGAGCGATCGATGCGCTCACGCAGGTTGCGCTCGACGGCCTTTTCCATGCCGGAGTACGCGTGGACCACGTACCAGCGCAGATTGGACCGCAACGAAGCGGCGTCCATCGCTGGCGCCGATTCGGCGGCGGCGTCGCCTGTCACCAGGCTTGCCAAGTTCTCATTCGGGTCGCTCATCGTTTTCTCTATCCTCAACGCTTCCAACCCAACACCAGGTCATACAGCACCCATTCCAGCGTTTTGTCGGTCATCCAGAGAAACAGCGCCATCACGAAGACAAAGGCAAACACATAGCCCGTCATCTGCAACGCCTCTTTGCGCGTCGGCCAGACGACCTTGCGCGCTTCCTTGACGGAGTCGCGGCCGTAGGCAACCAGCTGCTTGCCAGGCTCGGAGGTAAAAAATACGACCACCGCGAGCACCATCAGCCCCAGCAGTGCGCCAACGCGCAGCCAGAGATCCTGCTTGCCCAGCGCATAAAACGCCACCAACGCGGCCACCACAAGGGCGCCGGCAGCAGCCATCTTGGCTTTGTCGGCGCCAGTGGAAACGGTTTCGATGGATGGATTCGACATGCTGGTTCGTATTTGCTTTTCAGTGCGCTGGCAGATCACCGAATCGTGGCTCGATTCACTGCAGCGGCAAAGCCCGCAAGCACGGTGTGCAATTGCGGGCCAGGGGGAGGGACATGGGATTCAGTCTGCAGTTCCGAAAATTTCCTTGTGTCCCTTGATTTGGCACCGGGTGGCAGGGGCGGAGGGCATCGAACCCCCAACCTCTGGTTTTGGAGACCAGCGCTCTGCCAATTGAGCTACGCCCCTGCAGTCTGAAAACTTCTTGTCCGGTCCAGCGTCAGGCCAT
>JBBRID010000134.1:0-8890 GCA_038221635.1 Burkholderiales bacterium | reverse complement strand
CTACAAGGCGATGGTATCGCGCCGGGGACTGCTAAACAGCGAGATCGCCCGTGAAATCGCCTCGTCTCGTGAGCTTGGTGCTGCCCAGACGGGTTCTTCACGGCAGACGCTTGCCGCGATCGAGGCCGAGTATAATGCGCAAAAGGCGCTTGTTCTGGGGATGAAAGACAAGCTCAACGAACTCAGCCAGTTGCAGCGCGAAATCGATTTGCGCCGGTCGCTGTACGAGAACGCTGCCGCCAAGACTGCCGATCTTCGCTTGCAGGCCAATCTGTCGGAAAGCGGGCTGGTTGTCCTCGGCGACGCCATGGCCACCAACAAGCCGTCCTTCCCCAACTGGCCGTTGATCGTCGGTGCGGCAGCCGGTTTCGGATTGGTGCTCGGCATTGTCGTTTCCCTGATCACCGAGCTGCTGGCGCGCCGTGTTCGCGGGCCGGAAGATCTCGCCTTTGCCGGCAAGAGCCAGGTTCTGGCCGTGATTTCGGAGCATGTCACCACGCCGTGGCACGAGCGCCTGCGGCGGCGCTTCGCCCGGCGCAACAAGTCCGTTCCGAATTGGCAGCCAGCACAATGACCGATCATCCCGGGGCCGATTTGCCTGCGACCGAGTTGCCTGCCGATGCGGCGGAAACGCCCGGGGCTGCAGGCCTGCCGGCCCGTGACGGCCTGGCCGGCTATGACTCGCCGATTCGCGATGTCCTTCTTCGTCTCGGTTACCTTACCGACGACCAGACGCAGCGTGTTGTCGCTTACCAGACCGAGCGTGGACTGGATTTTGACCAGGCAGCGCGGGAACTTGGCTTCATCAGCGGAGAGGACCTCGACCGCGCGCGCGACCTGCTGATCAACAGCCTTGCTCTGCAGGGGACTAGCCGGCGGTCGGTTTCGGCCGAGCTGATCGTGCTCAACGATCCGATGTCGTCGCGTGCCGAAGCCATCCGGTTGCTGCGCACCCAGATCATCGCCCAGCACATCAAGACCGGGCGGCGCGGCATTGCGGTTGTTTCGCCGGTCGAAGGGGTGGGTTGTACCTTCATGACCGCCAATCTGGCGGCTGGGCTTTCGCAGGTTGGCGTCAAGACCCTTGTCGTCGATTGCAACATGCGGTCGCCCCGGATGGACCAGGTGTTCGGGCTTGATCCGAATGCGCCGGGCCTGTCGAGTTTCCTGTCGGTCCAGGTGGCGCGGCCGGAACGGGTTGTCCATGCCAATGTGCTGCCCAACCTGTCGGTGATCACGGCGGGTCCGCCCGTCATGCTGCCGCAGGAACTGCTGTCGTCGAACCGGTTCCGGGACGGCGTCAACATGTTGTTGCGTGAATTCGACATGGTGCTGTTCGATACGCCGCCTGCCAATTCCAGCGCCGATGCGCTGACGGTAGGCGGTGTCGTCGGCTATGCTATGCTCGTCGCGCGGCGCGATCACAGCTACTTCCGTGATGTCACGACTCTCGTCGGGCAGTTAAACTCGACACGGTGCACGGTAATCGGCTCGGTTCTCAACGAGTTTTAGCGCATGGCGACCGTCGCACCCAGCCGGCCCGTCGATTGGTCGGGGCTTGCAGCGCGCCATTGGCTCGCCGTGCTGGGGTTGCTGGCCATGGCGTTGCCGACACTGGTTTCGCTGGCGCGGGGACCGTGGTCGATCGAATCGGGCGTGCATGGCCCCATCGTTCTTGCCACAGGCGGCTGGCTGATCGCCCGGCGGGTTGCCGAGATCCAGGCCTATATGCGGCCCGGCAACCTGCAACTGGCGCTTCTCGGTCTGGGCCTCGCCGTGCCGTCCTATGCCTTTGGCCGGGCTTTCGATTTCATCAGCATCGAGGTCGCTGCTTTGCTGCTGGCATTCGTATCGGTGGGCTATGCCTATTTCGGCGTTGTCGTCCTGCGGATGCTGTGGTTCCCGATTTTCTATCTGGGCTTTCTCATCCCCATTCCCGGCTGGCTGCTCGATACCGTTACCCAGCCCTTGAAGCTGCTGGTGTCGGAAGTTGTTACCGACACGCTTTCGCTGGTCGGCTATCCGGTGGCCCGCGTCGGGGTGACGATCTACGTTGCAAGCTATCAGTTGCTCGTCGAGGATGCGTGCGCGGGGCTCAACTCGCTGGTCAGCTTGTCGGCCATCGGGCTTTTCTACGTCTACATGCTGCGCGGCAGCAACTGGCGCTATTCCATGCTGCTTCTGGCACTCGTGGTGCCGATCGCGATTGCCGCCAACATGATCCGCGTCGCCGCGCTGGTGCTGATCACCTATCATTTCGGAAATGCGGCGGCGCAGGGCTATCTGCATAATTTTGCCGGCATGGTGACCTTTACCTCGGCGCTGCTGTTCATCTTCCTTGTCGACAAGATCCTCAGCCCGGTCCGCAACGCCCTCTCCCCCGGTGGCGAGACTGCGGTATGAATCGGCGCGATGTGCTGCTGGGCGGCGGCCTTGTAGCTGCGGCTGCCGGTGCCGAAGTGTTGCGGCCGCGCGAACGGCTGGTGCTGCTGCCTGACGGCCGCAAGCTGGAAGACATCGTCCCCAAGACCATCGGCGCCTGGAAGCCGGTAGAATCCGACGCCTTTGTCCTGCCCAAGACCGAGGGCAGCCTGGCGGATCGGCTTTACAACCAGACCCTCAACCGCTTCTACACTTCGGATGTGTACCCGCCGGTGATGCTGGTCGTGGCTTATGGCGCTGTTCAGAACGATCTGTTGCAGCTCCACCGGCCCGAAACCTGTTACACGGCCGTGGGTTTTTCCATCACCGAATCGAACATTGCTTCCGTGGGGCTATCGAATACGGCCAAGCTGCCGACCCGCGAACTGACGGCCCAATCCGAAAGCCGGATCGAGCCGATCCTGTACTGGACGCGCATCGGCGATGACTTGCCCACCACCGGCGAGGAGCAGCGCTGGGTCAAGCTGCGTCAGCAGATCGACGGTTACCTGTCGGATGGTGTGCTGGTGCGCCTGTCGACAGTTGCCGAACCAACGCCCGAGGTTTTCGCTGGCCTCGGCATGTTTGCCAGGCTGATGGTCGCGGCGATGCAACCGCGCGATCGAGCGGCGTTCATCGGCCGGCCACTTGCCGGACAACTGGCATGACCAACCGCGGGGGGCAGCGCCGCCGCATGCAGGGACGTGACGGCTCAGCCGTGATCGTTGCTGAAGGGCTGCAGGATAAACCATATGAACGCCAGGGTCGAAACCCCCAGTGCGACAGCGGCAAGGTGATACGGCACCCCGCCAGTCTTCAGCGCTTCATTCCCGAGGTAATTGGTGCCGGCGCAACCGATCGCCGCGACCAGATACTGCCACAGGTGATCACGGGGAACACCCTGCGAACGTTGCAGAAACAGCACGATCAGCCCCGCGAAGACGATGATTGTCAGCCAGTCGTACGGCGTTTCCATGTTTTCCTCACCCACACGCGGGGCTTCGATACACCAGTCCGAAAGCATTACGCCACCGATTTGCGTACTGAACAACAGCCCCGGGATGTTCCTGCCACAAAATTTTTAGCAATGCGCGGCATAAGCGCAGGGCAATGAATAATCATCCGATCAATCTTAAGCACGACGACATGCGCCCGACCGACCGCGCCGGGCTGCCGCTCGATGTCGCGACTTTCGGCGTCCGGCTGTTCGAATTTCTCCTCGTGCTGGGGACCGGGGGGCTTGCAGTTCTCGCCGTCAACGGTGTGCTGAGCGTTGCCGAGACCACGGTACACCTGCGGGTCGTTTTTATCACGGCAATTGCCTTTGCCGTTCTGTCGGAAAGCCTTGGTTGCTACGATCTCGATGCCCAGTTTTCGCTGCGGGTTGCTTGGCAGCGCGTGGCGATGAGCTGGCTGACTTCGGCCTTGTTCATGATGACCCTCGGTTTCATGCTCAAGGCATCGGACGCGGTGACGCGATCCTGGGCAGCCGGCTGGTTCGCTGGCGGCGGACTTGTGTTGATGCTGTCGCGCGCAGCGACAACGGCCTGGGTGAGGCGGCTCAAGAATCGCGGTACCTTCAACCAGCGCGTGGCCATTTTCGGCGCCGGGCCGCAAGGGGTGCGCTTTGCCGATTATGTGCAGTCGCACGACCGGCTGACGATCACGCTGGTGGGCTTTTTCGACGATCGGCGCGATGGCCGGGTTCCCGGTGCGGCCTCGAATGTCCCGGTGCTCGGCAATCTGTCCACTCTCGTTGCGATGATCCGCGATGGCCGTATCGACCAGGTCGTCGTTGCACTGCCCTGGTCAGCTGAAGAGCGGCTTCAGCAGGTCGTGGGTCGGCTTGCGCTGACGCCGGTCAAGATCCGCCTCGCGCCCGATCTGGCGAGTTTCGTCTTTGCCCGCCGGCCGATCGTTGTCTTGGGCGATATCCCGATGCTGACGCTGTTCGAGCGGCCGATTTCGGGGATCGATGCCGCGATCAAGCTGTTCGAGGACAAGCTGCTTACGTCGATCATCCTGTTCTTTGCCTGGCCGGTGCTGCTGCTGATTGCCGTCGTCATAAAGCTCGATTCGCCAGGGCCGGTGTTCTTCCGCCAGCCGCGTGAAGGGTTCAACAACCGGCCGTTCCGGGTTTTCAAGTTCCGCACCATGCACCACCACCAGTCCCAGTGGAACGGCATCAAGCAGGCGAGCCGGGACGATCCGCGGGTCACGCGCGTCGGGCGAATACTGCGGCGCACGAGCCTTGATGAATTGCCGCAACTGTTCAACGTGATGAACGGCGACATGTCGCTGGTGGGCCCACGCCCGCACGCGGCTTCGACCCGCGCCGGCGGACGGCTGTTCTCGGATGTCGTTGCGTCATATGCCGCCCGGCACAAGGTGAAACCCGGCATCACCGGCTGGGCGCAGGTAAGCGGCTGGCGCGGCGAAACCGATACCGAGGAAAAGCTGGTCAAGCGCCTCGAGCATGATCTTCACTATATCGAAAACTGGTCGTTGGGTTTCGATTTCTACATCCTGTTTCGAACCATCGGTTCGGTGTTGCTGCCCAAGAACGCTTTTTGAGCGCGCGCTTGCATCCTGGTGGCGGCCAGGGTCATCGAGAATAATCAAGGGCTCGGCAGCCCGATCTGTCCCGTGCGCCACGACCCCGGGTACATTGCACTGGCGCTGCCTCGATGCGCCAGCACTGCCGATCGCCGGCAGTACGTTAGCAATATTTTAACCTGAAACGTCGAAATTCTTTACACCTTCGTATCGAATGGCGACGGGCACGCGAGCGATTTCAGGCGCTTAATGTTCGTTACGGACTTGGCATGACATTTGCATTGAACTTCGCGAGAGCGAAGCCGACCGGCCCGCTCATCACCTGGGGGGACCATTGTTCCCGGTGCAAGGCGCTAGAACGGGAGTGTAAATGATGATCAAGGCAGCAATTCTGGGTGTCGCAGCGCTCGCAGCGACCATCACGGCGGTACCGGCCGCAGCCGTCGTCACGACGTTTGCGAACTTCAGCGCCGGTGCCGGCGGTGCCAACGTGTACTGGCTCAACGCCGGCAACAACAGCAACGCGACTTTCTTCACGACGGCCGCAAACAATACTACGGCTCCGGCCGCCCGCGGTGTCAGCTTCACCTTTCTGCAGAATGCGTTCAACAGCATCGGCCCGGTCAATGCGCTCTGGTCATTGAACGGCAGCGTTACCAACACGGTCGCGACCGCTGGCGGCGGTATCATTACCCAGAGCAACATTGCCGGGACTTTCTCGTTCATCAGCACATCGGCGATCACGCTTGGCAGCACGACCTATTTGGCGGGTTCGAACCTGCTCTCGGGCACGTTCAACAACTCGCGCATCTCGGGTAGCCGCGGCGGTACCTCAGCCGGCTTCAACGGCTCGACCCCGACATCGTCGATCACCTACACGTCGGATTTCCTGAACTTTGCGACCGGGTCGAACTATGACTTTGCGATTTCGTTGAGCCAGATCAACCCAGGACTGAACACGAACCCGACCAGCGGGACTCCGACCCGTGCACTGCGCACGTTCCGCGCTGTTGCAACCGGTCAGTTCTCGTCGGATCCGGCGCCGACCGCCATCATCCCCGAGCCGCAGATCTGGGCGATGCTGGTCATCGGTTTCGGCCTCGTTGGCGTGCAGGTCCGTCGCCGCGCCAACCGCGCGCTGGTCGCCGCCTGATTTCCGGCGGCACCGGCTCGCCGGTGCCGTCATCACTCGATCAAGCGCGTTGCTGCGGCAGCGCGCTTTTTCTTTTTAGTGCTGGCTTCGCTTGGGCACTGTCCTTTCCGCGGTGACTCTGGACAGGAAGCGAATAGCGTTAGCTAAGAATTAACTCAAATTGTCGAAATTCTTTACACTTCCGTATCGACGTCCATGCGGCAAGCTCGAGATTCCAGTCGCTTGATGTTCGTTACGGACTTGGCACGACACTTGCACCGAATGTTCCAAGAGCGAAGGCATTCGGCTCAACATCTGGGGCGCAAGTGCGCCAGGTGCCAGGGACTTGAACGGGAGTAATTGTAATGGTGAAGTCACTCATTCTGGGTGTCGCAGCGCTCGCAGCGACCATAACGGCAGTACCGGCCGCAGCGGTCGTCACGACCTTTGCGAACTTCAGCGCCGGTGCAGGGGGCGCAAACGTCCGCTGGGAGAATCTTGGCGGTAGCGACGACGCTAATTTCTACACGACGGCGACCAACAGCTCCTTGCCGCCTGCTGCTCGAAGCGTCAGCTTCACATTCCTGCAGAATGCTTTCAACAGCGTTGGTGCCGTCAACGCGCTCTGGACGCTGAACGGCAGTGTGGCGAATACGGTCGCAACTGTCAGCGGCGCCACCATTACGCAGACCAACATCGCCGGTACTTTCTCTTTTATCAGTACGTCGGCGATTACGGTTGGTACCAGGACCTATGCGGTCGGATCGAACCTCCTTTCGGGCACGTTCAACAACTCGACCATTTCGGGCACACGGCAAGGCACCTCGGGCGGCTTCAACGGCTCGACGCCGTCGTCGTCGATCAGCTACACGTCGGATTTTCTGATTTTCCTGCCTGGTTCGAACTATGACTTTGCGATCTCGCTCAGCCAGATTAACAATCCGCTGAATGCGTTGAACGTCAATAATCCGGTTCCGACACGTGCCTTGCGCAACTTCCGCGCTGTCGCAACTGGTCAATTCTCGTCAAATCCGGCGCCGATCGACACCATTCCCGAACCGCAGGTCTGGGCGATGCTGGTCATTGGTTTTGGCCTCGTTGGCGTGCAGATTCGTCGCCGCGCCAGCCGCGCGGTCATCGCTGCCTGATTTTCGGCGGCACCGGCTTGCCGGTGCCGTCATCGCTCGATCAAGCGCGTCGCTCCAGCGGCGCGCTTTTTCGATTTGGCGGGCTTGTCCAGCGGCCGGGCCACGCCTGTAACCAAGTCGCAGGCATCGCAGGCCAATTGTGCCGACTACCGATTTCGCAAGCGTGCGGGCCTAAATGGTCGGCTTTGGCAACAAGATGCTGCATTTTGGCGATCTTCTGGCAACAGCTTGTGCCTTTTTTGCTTGCTTGACGACATAATCGTGCCGTACAGCCCCGGCAGACGCGGGTCGTGCTGCGGCTGCGAACTGGAACACGGATTTGCCAATCGTCGGTCGCCAACGCTATGCCGCCACTGCGATGAAAGTCGCACGGACGATGCGGATGGACAGCACGTGCGGGTATTGAGGGCGAAGCGATGAGTGACATGAGCAATTTGGCTGAAGCAGAGCTCGCCCCTGTTCCGGCAGCAAAGACAAACCCGGTTCGCAGCCGCGCCGACTGGGATACGCTGCGCGCCGATGTGCTCGCCGACCCGGGCGCGGCCCATGGGGCGATGGCGGCACGCAACCTGCACTGGCTGGTGCCGCTCGAAAACGGCCAATCGGCCTGGCTCAGCTTCGATGGCACCGCCTGGACAGGCTGGGACGCCACCACCGCGCAACCCGTCAGCACTGATCTCGGTGCCGATTTCAAGCCCTGGGCACGGGCCTTCAACGACGATGATGCCCCGCATTTCCGCTGGTTCGATGGCGCGCGCACCAATTGCGCCTTCAATGAGATCGACCGGCACGTTCTTGCCGGCCATGGCAACGAGACGGCTTTCATCTTCGAAGGCGACCGCTGGGACATGGCGCAGGACAATGGCCGCGGCGCGCCGGTCGATTGCTATGGCGTCAGCCGTCGGCGGTTGCTGCTTGAGACCGCCAAATGCGCCATCGCGCTGAAGAATCTTGGGCTGAAGGCGGGCGATCGCATCGCGCTCAACATGCCCAACATTCCTGCGCAGCTGTACTGGACCGAGGCGGCAAAGCGGATCGGCGTGCTCTATACGCCGGTGTTCGGCGGTTTTTCCGACAAGACGCTGTCGGACCGCATCCATGATGCCGGCGCCAAGATCGTCATCACGGCCGATGGCGGCTATCGCATGGCGCAGATCGTGCCTTTCAAGACCGCCTATACCGATCCGGCGCTCGACAATTATGTGCCCGTGCAGGTGGCGCTCGAGCTGCTCCGGCAACGTCTTGCCGGTGACGATCTCGCGCTGACCGCCGAAATGGCGGCGGCCATGGCCGAAACCGTAACTGCGACGTTGAAGGGCGAAGTCACCGTCGAGCGCGGCGACGTCATGCGTGGCGTCGGCCGCGCGCTGGCCGAGCTCGGCAAGGCAGGGACAGTCGATTCAACCGCGGCGGCGCGCCTCCGCATCGCAGTTGCCGAAGCGCTGGTCGCCACGCCGCCGCGGGTCGATGCCGGGGTCGTCGCGCGTCATACTGGCCAGCCCGACATCGTGTGGCGCGACCGCGATGTCTGGAGCCATGACCTGACCAACACGGCGCTGGCGGAAATCCTCGGCCTAGCCGGGCTCGCGTCGGAGACCGAGCTGCTGGCGCTCCCGGATGGCGATTTCGTCCG
>JBBRID010000133.1:0-8938 GCA_038221635.1 Burkholderiales bacterium | reverse complement strand
GATGATCGACATGCCGATGAAGCCAGCCACCGCCGGGATCACCGCGAGGATCATCAGGTAGTCGGTATACAGCTTGCCGGTGCTGGTTGGCTCGGCTTCGATTTGCGGCCATGCCGTCTTCGGCTCGAGAAGTATTGACTTGACGCGCTGGATCAGATTCATGGGGGGTCCTGTTGGGTAAAGACGACGACTACGCCAATCATGCGTGTTGATTGTGTCCAAACTGGCGCACGTGTGAAAGGGCGGGCAGTTGTTGGCGAACCGCGGCGAGGCGGTCGAAATCGAGTGTCGCACTGACCACGCCTTCGCCCTCGGGTTTCAGCGCCAGGATTTCGCCCCAGGGATCGACGATCAGGCTGTGCCCCCAGGTGCGGCGTCGGTTTTCGTGGGTGCCGCCTTGCGCCGGCGCGATCACGAAGCACTGATTCTCGATCGCCCGGGCCCGCAGCAACAAGTCCCAATGGACCTTGCCGGTGTTGAACGTGAAGGCCGACGGCACAGAGATCAGGTCGCAGGGCGGCGCGCCAGGCATGAAGCTCAGCGCCCGGTAGAGCTCCGGAAAACGCAGGTCGTAGCAGACTGACAGTCCCAGCCGAAGCGGCCTGCCGGCAGGCGTCGCGAGTGTCGCTGCCACCGGGCGATCGCCAGCCCGCAACACACGGGCTTCGTCGTAATGTTCCTGGCCGCTGTGGTAGCGAAACAGGTGGATCTTGTCGTAGCGGGCGACCTGCCTGCCATCGGGGCCGTAGACGAAGCAGCTGTTGGTCACCCGGGGCCCATCTTCGTCCGCGCGCGCTTCACAGCGGATCGGCAAGGTGCCGCCGATCACCCACAAGCCGAGCTCGGCGGCCGTCGCCGACAGGGTCTGCTGGATCGGACCGCTGCCGGCGTCCTCCGCGATCGTCAGTTTGTCGCGGTCGCTGTGCCCCATCAGGCAAAAGTATTCAGGCAGCGCGACCAGCTTCGCACCTTGGCCCGCAGCCTGCCGCATCAGCCGCACCGCCGTGCACAGGTTGTCTGCCACCCGGGGCGTTGAAACCATCTGGAGCGCGGCAATCTTCATCGTGGCGGACGGTAGAGTGGGACAGGCCCACATTCTGCGGCAAGCCAGCGGGAGCAATCAGCGAACCACCTGTCCGGTCGATCCGGTGGCCGATGGCAATGGCTCGGGTTCGAGGTCGGGGAGCGGCTCGTTCAGCTTGCGCTGCACACGTTCGACCTTCGGGTCTTCCCAACTGCCACTGACATGAAATTCGCGGGTGCCGGCCTGAATCAGCGGCTTGCGAAGCACCAGCTGGGCCAGAAATGCGCCCAGGCCGACGGCCGGGTTGATGACTGCGTAGGCCAGCGCTGCATTGCCGACGTTGATCTCTGGCACCACGATCACTCGGATATCCTGTGATTCGCGCTCGATGTCGGCCATGCCTTCCATCAGCACCGCAGCCTGCGTGCCGCGCATCAGCAGGTTGTTGGTGCGCGCGACGCCCTGGCTGATTCCGACATCTCCGGTGATGTTGTCGAAGGCAAAACCTTTCTGGAACACATCGCGAAAGTCCAGAGCCAGGCGGCGCGGCAGCGCTTGCAGGCTCAATACGCTGAGCAGCCGGGCAGCGCCCGGCTCTGCGTTCAGAAATTGCCCCGATTCGATTGCCACTTTGAACTGGCCGTCCAGGCTGTTGTAGTCGATCGAGATCGGCGATCCCTGCCAGCTGATCCGTCCGGCGAGCTGGCCTTTGCCGTCGCGAATTGCGCGCCCGATCTGCAGCCGTTCCAGCAGATTGCCACTGTCGGCCAGATCGAGCTTGAAATTGATTTCCGAGCGGCGCGGTGCGCCGGGATTGTTGCCACTGCCCCAGCTGCCGCTGGCCGTCAGTCGGGCGTCCGGGTTGATCATGTTGAGCCGGGTCAGCCGCCACTCACGGACCCGTCCCGCCTCGTTGCCTTCGTTGCGGTTGGTGGCCTGGATCTCGACGCGCCCGAGGCGCTTGCCGCGCAACTCGAAGTCGTCGACGACGATGTCGAGTGAAGGCACGCTGGCCGGCTGCTGGTCGAGCAGATTCTCGAACTGCTCGGCCTCCTGCTTCGGCAAGGAAAGCCGGCTGAGCCGGGCGTATACGCGGCCCGCCGCACTGGCTCCCGCGCCAAAGCGTGCTGGCCGGTATTCGGCATAGCCCGAAAGCTGTCGAGCCTCCAGGTTGGCTCGCCAATTGCCGTTGTCGTTGCTCAGGCCGGCCACCAGACCATTGAAGCGGCGTTCGCCGATCTCCAACTGCTGGGCCCGCAGCGCGATGCTGGTGGGCCCATATGCTGACGCAGTGTCGCTGTTGCCTTCTCCCGGCGAAGGCGCGCTGATTTTCTCCAGCACCGCCTGCCAGGCGTCGGAGTTTACGGTGCCGAGGTTCAGCGACGCGGCCACGCCGGATTGCGGTGTCGGGGCGGGTTCATTGATGCCGATGCCACCGTTGATCACGCGCGGTTCGGCAATCCGGCCGCTTGCGTTGCTAGCAGCCGCATACTCGCGCAGGTATTGCGCCTGCACCAGCGTGCCCAACTCCAGCCGGACGCGTTCTCGAACTGCCGCGCCGCTGCCGCCCTCCGGAAGCAACGAGGTCTGGAGGCGAAAAGGCAGCGCGGCATCGGCAGCTTTGCGCAGCGGGGCGGGCAGATCGGCAGCGATGCCGACCAGATTGCTGGTGACGTTGATTTCGGAATGGCCGCGGGCGAAACCCAGATTGAGCTTGTAGGCGGTCTGGCCGCTCAGCAGCTTGGCGGCCCGGGCCAGCCCGCCGGGCTCGACCCAACGGCGCAGACCCTCGGCCGTGGCAACCCCACCGCCGTTGAAGCGGACCGAGCCGTCAGTTTGGGTGCCGCCTTCGAAGCTGGCTTCGCCGCCGAGCAGGCGCGCGCTTGCGCCGGTCACATGAAACCCGCGCTCGCTGAAATCGATGTGACCCCGCGTATTCGAGAAGGTTGGCGTGTCGGGCTGGATTCGCAGCTCGTTGCCGGCCAGATCGATGCTGCCTTTGACGGTCGTCTTCGCGGTGTCACTCAGCGGAATGTTGAGGGCCAGCTGCAGATCGGCGTCGCCGGTGATGGTCGACGGCTTGAGGACCTCGCCCAGCCAGACGCCAACCGGTGTCGTGTTGACGAACTTCAACATCTCGCTGGCCGGCCCTTTGCCGCGGCCATCGATCTCCAGCGTCGACGCGGAGGCAAAGTTGGCGATGCGGGCGCGCACCGGTTCGAGTCGCACGTTGCCGATCCGGGCGGTGGCGTTGCGGATCTCCATCGAGACGCGGTCGAAGATCAGCTCGCCCTTCAGTTGTGTCATCGGCGGCCATGGCGAATCGAATGCCGGCTGGTCGGCGTGGGCCGGCCAGTTCGGGATGTAGGCAAAGCTCAGGCCTTCGACCTGAGCGGCGATGCGGAATTCGCCGCCGCGCTTGCCCGATTCCGGATACGGAAAATCCCACAAGTCGCCATTGACGCGAAAGTCGGCCTTGCCGATCGAGCCGCCCTTGACCGAATAGCGCACGTAGTTTCGCATCTCGGCGTCGATCTGGCGGGGCAGATAACGCGCCACTCGGGCGCCGTCGCCGCGGCTCAGCTGCCCTTCGAGCTGAAGTCGGCCGGGAAAGCGGCCGTTGCGCGCCGTCCCATCGCCGGGGCCGGTCGCCCAGGTGGCCTTGAGCTCGCCTTTCGCATCGGCATTGGCAAATTGCATCGACTTCACATCGACGGTGATTTTTGGCAACGCGCGCTTGGGCTGTGCATCATCGATCTGCCAGCTGATCTGCGCGCCAAGCTCGTTGAAGGGCACCGCCGGCTCGTCGAAAACGCCTGGAAACTCCATCTGGCCGTCAGCCATGCGCAGCTGCGCGTCACCGCCTTTTTCGCTTGCCTTGAAGCTCAGACTGGCGTTGCGCAGGCCGGGACGTCCGATGCCGTCGCGTTGTGCCGACGGCCGGGCGGCGAGCGCCAGGGCATCGATTTCGCCGGTCATCTGGTAGGTACTCGGCTCGTCTGGCGCGCCGGTGAACGACATCCCCAGCCCGCGAACGATCCCCTGCGGGCGAGCTTCGGCCAACAACTTTCGAACCGGCGCGCCGATCGGCAGCGACGCGGCAATCTGCGACATCACTCCCAGGTCGAGTTGCTGCGCGCTCAGATCGCCCGCCTCGGTCGGGCCGTCGGCTGGTTTGCGCCAACCGACCTTGATGTCGCCACGTGGCCAGTTCAGGCCATCGCCGGTACGAAAGCCGAGCTGCCGGGCCTCGACCAGGTGACGGTCGCCTTCCCGGCTGACGATCAATCGCCCTTCCACCTGCTCCAGCGCCAGCGCCTGCAGGTTCTTGCCGAGTTGCGTCTTGACCGTTCGCAGCGCGATATCGACGGTGGCGGCAGTGGCCACGCCGCGGTCCAGGTCGACCCAGGCACGGACCGCGCCGTCGCCCTGGCTGACCGCGATCGGCAGCGTCACGTATTGCTGCAGTTGCCGGACGTCGGCGCGCGGCAGGTCGGCGAAGGCGGTGCCGGTCCAGTGTTTCAGGTCTGCTCCGTCGAGCAGCGGCTGCCTGAAGCGTCCACGCAGACTGAAACGTTCGCCCCAACTGGCCGGCGGGGTGGCGTCGAGCTGCATCGAGTGGCGGCGCAGGCCGTTGCGCATCACCAGCAGCACGTCGGTCAGCTCCAGCGGTGGCGCGGCACGTTGTTCGTCGACCCAGCGCAGCGAGCCGCCGCGAATGACGAACTCGGACTGTTTGAGAAACCAGCGCAGCGCCGCGCCGTCATCTTCGCCGCCGGCCTGATTGATATCGAGGCCCGCGACGAAGATTCGGCCGGCCTGGTTGCGCCTGATCTCGAGCTGCGCGCCCTCGATGTACAACTGCCGAAACCGCAGATCAAGCGCCAGCAGCGACTGAGGTGCCAATGCGGCCACGACCCGCGGCAGCACCAGCGCGGGCCGCTTCTGGGCATCGAGCAGCACCACCTGCTTCATTTCGAGCGACGGCACCCAGCCGCTGGAGCGGACCTGGATATCGCCGATCCGCACCTCAATGCCGAGCGCCGAACTGGCCCGCTGTTCGATGGTTTCACGCCATTGATCGATGTGGGGCAGAATTCCCCAGTGCAGGACGAGCCAGATCAATAACAAGGCACTCCACATCACCAGCAAGCCGAGCAGGAGCGCACGCATCACCCAAAGCAGAGCCTTGAGCCAGCGAAGTGGCATCAGCCCATGCCGCCGAATTGGTGGCTGGCGGCGGGCGGGAGCGGCGGTTGACGGAGTCAGGAGGGACGACATGAATCACGAAAATTTTGCGCGGGTCGCGAGATCCCGGCCGCAGGCCTGGGTCTTTTGCGCTGCGGCATCGTCCGCCAAGGCAATCTAGCACAGCAACAAAAGCCAGCGTTTTCGAATGTCGACAACAGCCGCGCCAGAGATTCCACCGGACCAGACCTCCATGTCGGCCGCTGCCAATCCGCTTGCCCGAGCCGATCACAGCCGATTTGTGCAGCGCATCCGGCGCCGCTACGTCGACGAACTCGGACTGTTGCCGCCTGGCCTGCCGCGCCGTGAGGTGATTCTCGCGCTGGTCACCGAGCTGCAGCGAGGCGGCCGGCCGTTGGGCAGCGCGCTGCGCGTGACGCGCCAGCTGGTGCTGGAACGGCTGGCTGTTCTCGATATCGAATATGGCGCCGATGTCGAGGACATCACGCTGGCGATGACCGAGCTGGCCGAAACGACACTCGACCTGGCGCTGGACGCGTCGCGCGCTGAACTCGACACGCTTCACGGCTCGCCACTCAACGAAGCCGGCGCTGTGATCGATTTCTGGGTCATCGGCATGGGCAAGCTCGGTGCGCGCGAGCTCAATGTGTCGTCGGACATCGACCTGATCTATGTCTACGAAGAGGACGGACAAACCGCCGGCGCGCAGCCGTTGTCGGCGCATGAATATTTCTCGCGGCTGGCCAAGCACCTGTACACGCTCATCGGCGAGACCACCGAAGACGGCTTCGTTTTCCGGGTCGATCTGGCACTGCGGCCACACGGCAATTCAGGGCCGCCGGTGGTCAGCGTGGCGATGCTGGAAGATTATTTGCAGGCCCACGGTCGTGAGTGGGAACGGTTTGCCTGGTTAAAGAGTCGGGTGGTTGCGCCACGCGAAAGCGTCACCAACGGCCGGGCGATGCAGTTGCGGTCGATCATCACCGCCTTCGTCTACCGCAAATACCTCGACTACGGTGTCTTCGAAGGCCTGCGCCAGTTGCACCGCAAGGTGCGCGACGAGGCGCAGCGTCGGGCCGCCGGCCGGCCCGAGCGCGCCAATGATGTCAAGTTGTCGCGTGGCGGCATCCGTGAAATCGAGTTCATCGTTCAGTTGCTGCTGGTCGTGCGCGGGGGTCATTTTCCGGAGATCCGGACCCGATCGACGATGAAAGCGCTGGACAAACTCGCCGCCGGTGGCCTGATGAGCCAGGATACCTCGCAGCGCCTGGCGCAGGCCTATGTGCTGCTGCGCCGCATCGAGCACCGCATCCAGTACCTCGACGATCAGCAGACTCACCTGCTGCCGACGGCCGATGCCGACCTGCGCTGGATCGCGGCGAGCCTGGGCCTGGTCTGTCGACCCGATGCCTGCGAACTGCTCGATCGCCTATGTGAAACCCGCGAGTTGGTTGCCACTGAATTCGACTCGCTGCTGCACGAAGGGCAGGCGCCTGGCGCGGGGGCATCGGGCTGCAAGAAGTGCGTCAAGGCAACGCTGCCGGTCGACAGCGAAGATTTTCTCGAGCAGTTGCCCGAGGCGCTGGCCGCCCGCGTCAAAACCTGGGTCGAGCAGCCGAAGGTCAAGGCGCTGCGCGACGAAACCAAGCTGCGGCTGTCGCGCCTGATCAACCGCGCGGGCAGGGCCATCGATGGCGAGCGTTGCACGCCCGAGGCTGCGTTGCGCTTCATCGACTGGCTCGAGCCGCTGCTGCGGCGGGAAAACTATCTGGCTCTGCTGGTCGAGCGCCCCGAGGTGCAGAACCGGCTTTTGCGCCTGCTGGGGCTGGCGCGTTGGCCGATGCGTTATCTGATGCGCCACCCCGGTGTCATCGACGAGCTGGCCGACGAGCGTTTGATGCACTCGCGCTTCAATGCGCAGGCCTTCATTGCCGACCTGCAGGAGCGGCATGCGGCCTGGAAGCGCGCAGGTGAGGCAGATGAAGAATCGATGCTCGATACGCTGCGGCGCGCCCACCACGCGGAGGTCTTCCGCATCCTGGTGCGCGATGTCGAAGACCATGTCAGCGTCGAAGAAGTCGCCGACGATTTGTCCGCATTGGCCGACGCGACGCTGCAATGCGCGCTCGACTGGTGTTGGCAACACCTGAAGCATGCGCATCGCGCCGAACCGCGGTTTGCGGTGATCGCCTACGGCAAGCTCGGCGGCAAGGAGCTGGGCTATGGCGGCGATCTCGACGTCGTCTTCTTGTACGACACCGATCCGACGCTGGTCGGTGAAGCGGCGGCCGGCGACCCGGACACCTGCACCGAGGTTTATGCGGCGTTTGTCCGCAAACTGATCGGCTGGCTGACGACCCGCACGGCGGCCGGGGAGCTGTTCGATATCGACACCGCCTTGCGGCCGAACGGCAATTCTGGGCTGCTCGTCACGTCGATGAAATCATTTGCCGACTATCAGGACGGACGCGGCAGCAACACCGCGTGGACCTGGGAGCACCAGGCGATCACCCGCGCCCGTTTCTGCGCAGGGTTGCCCGAACTGGCGCCGCGTTTCGAGGCGGTGCGCGAGTCGGTGCTGACCGCGTCGCGTGACATCGATGCGCTGCGCACTGAAATCAAGGCGATGCGGGAAAAGGTGCGTGCGGCACATCATGTTCCCGCTGAGCGCTTCGATGTCAAGCACAGTCCGGGCGGCATGATGGACGTCGAGTTTGCGGTGCAGCTGCTGGTGCTGGCTCATAGCGGCCAGCATGCCGAGCTGGTCGCCAACGTCGGCAATATCGCGTTGCTGGGCCGGGCCGAAGCGGCGGGTCTGCTGCCCGAAGGCGTCGGCCAGGCGGCCGCAGACGCCTACCGCGAATTGCGCCGTGCGCAACACCGCGCCAGGCTGGATGAAAAGCCGACCCAGATCGATCCGGACCAGCTGGCTTCACAACGCGATGCCGTGCTCGCGTTGTGGAAGGCAGTCTTCAACTGAATCCGCACCGATCTTGCGGTTGCTTGTCGACGGCAGGCGCGCCCGGATTTGAGACGGCGCAGCCGCCAGCTGCCTTGCGCTCGATTGACGTAGTCTTCGAGCCTGGCGACCGTGCCAGCCATTCGGGCGCCCCGAGGATCACCGATTGAATCAACGTAACCTGCATCTGGATGGACGGGCGGTGGGCCTGCTCGTGGCGTGCTGCTTTCTCTGGGGCCTGAACCAAGTTGCGGTGAAGGTGGCGTTGCCGGAAGTGCCGGCGCTGATCCAGGCGGCGGCGCGTTCGCTGTGCGCCGCGTTGCTGGTGCTGATCTGGTCGCGTTGGCGCGGGATAGCGCTGTTCGAGCGCGATGGCAGCCTGCCGGGGGGCATGTTGGCCGGCCTGTTGTTTGCGGCTGAATTCGGCTGCATCTTTGTTGGTCTGCAATACACCAGCGCGTCGCGCATGGTCGTCTTCATCTATCTGTCGCCATTTGTAGTTGCACTCGGCATGCCGTTCATCGCTGCCAGCGAGCGCTTGTCGGCGCTGCAGATTGCCGGTCTGATCGGGGCTTTCGCCGGTGTTGCCTGGGCCTTTGCCGGTGGATTCTCCGAGCCCTCGGCCGGGCCGCGGCAAGCCTTTGGCGATGCACTCGGCGTGGCGGCCGCGGTGTTGTGGGGGGCCACCACGTTGGCGATCCGCGGCAGTCGCCTCAGCGTCGCGTCGGCCGAGAAGACCCTGTTCT
>JBBRID010000132.1:0-8943 GCA_038221635.1 Burkholderiales bacterium | reverse complement strand
CGCGGCCGCCGAGCTCGGCGAGCGTGCGGTGGAACGGCTTCTGCTCGAAGCCCTTCTGCGACAGCTCGATCACCTCGCCGTCGTCGGCCGAGACGAAGCCGGCCGGGCCGAACAGGTTGGCCTGACGCAAGCGGCGCTGGGCCATCTCTTCGCTGTCGTCTTCGAACCCGAAGTGGGTCCAGACAAAATCGAAGCTGCCGACGCCGCTCGGCTGGATGTGCCGGGTCGAGACGCTGTTGACCTGCTGCTGCAGGATCACGCTGGGGAACAGCGTAGTCATGACTGCGGTGGGCACTTGATGGGCCCCCACGCTCGGCGCTTCGCGCGCGTCACTGCCCCCCGCGGGGGCGTCCGGCGCCTTGGGGCGGCCCTGCGGCGTCGGGCCGCCCCACCAAGCTTCGGGCACGATGTCGAGGAAGCGCGGATCGTGCAGCTGCATGCTCTCCTTGAAGCTCGACACCTGCGTCACCTGATCGGCCTTGCCGCTGGCGCCGCGGGTCGAGATCATCGCGGCGTGGCGATGATGCGCATCCATTTTCAGTTCCGACTTGTTGTCGGCGCGCCAGAGCCCGAAGGTGACGAACCAGGTGTGCAGCAGGCCGGGGTGATAGGGATCCTTGATGTTCTCCTGCATCAGCTTCCAGTTGCCGGGAATGCGCTGGCGGTTGTAGCCGAGGATCGTCAGTTTGCGGCCGTTGAACAGCCGATCAAAGTAGCCGAGTACCGTCGGGCCGATGAAGTCTTCCAGCGATTCGACATCGGGATCGAAGCTGGCGAACACCACGCCGCCGCGGCTGGCCACCTTCAGTTTGTTCAGGCCGTGTTCGGCGTTCTTGAAATCGGCTGGCATGCCGCCATTGACCCTGCCGTCCTGCTTGACGCCGCGGCGAAACGGCACACCCTGCAAGTCACCTTGCAAGCTGTAATTCCACTGGTGGTAGGGGCAAACGAAATCCTTGCGATTGCCGTGGCGCTCGCGGCAAAACTGCATGCCGCGGTGCGCGCAGACGTTTTCGACGACGTTGATCTTCCCGTCGTTGTCGCGCACCAAAATCACCGAGCGCTCGCCGATCACCGTGCGCTTGAAATCACCGTTGTTCGGAATCTCCGCCTCGAGGCCGACATAACACCAATGCTTGCGATAGAAAAATCGCTCCAGCTCCTTGCGGTGCTGTTCTTGTTCGGTATAAACCATGAACGGGATGCGGCTGGTGCCGTCGGTTTCCCATTGAGTCTCTGCCGGAAAAACCGCCGATCCCGCGGTGTCCATGTGTATCTCCTGTAGGTGAGCGGCCAGCCCTTGTGTGCCGTTGACTCGAAGCGCCAATGATGACAGCGTCCAGCGCGTCCGGCATTGCCTGTAGCTTCAGGTCGACTCGTCCGGGGGCGGATCCAGCGCCGCCATCAATTCGTCGAGCATCGTGTAAATCTCGTCGATCCGCATTTTGCCGACGCGGTTTTCGATGTCGTCGTAGACGGCTTCGATCTGGGGTGCCATGCGGGCCGCCAGCGCGAGGCTTTGTGCGGTGAGCGACACCTTCAGGCGACGCTGGTCGTGGTCGAAGCGTTCGCGTCGAACCAGGCCCAGCTCATCCATGCGCGCCAACACGCCCGCCAGGCTCGGACTAGAGATGCCACACAGTGCGACGATCTCCCGCGGTTCCAGCGGGCCCGTATCGAGCAGCGCGCGGATGATCCGCCATTGCTGTTCGGTCAGCCCGTATTCCTTCAGAATGGGCCGAAATCTTCCCAGCACCCGCTCACGCGCCTGCAGCAAAACCAGTGGCAGGTTGATGCGCTTGATCGGGGCGGGCGATGCGCGGGTGGCTGTTCTAGGCGCTTTGCTGACCATTGTCGAGCAGGGTATCGGGCAAAAGCATTGAATCGAAGCGTCGATGATAACTTGACTTGCTAACATGTTAGCAAGTACATTGCTCATATATTAGTGATCATGCTCCGATCATTCAACCCTGAAACGACATGCACAACCGATTGCATCTGACATTCGAGTTTGCCCCATGGCGCCTCTCGGGCGTCGTATATGGCAACTTGTTGAACGATCCAGCCGCGCTGGCTGCGCTGGGCTCGGCAGTCGATGCGCCGCCGTACAAGGCGCCGCCGAAGGCACCGATCCTGTATGTCAAGCCGCGCAATACATTGGCCATCAGTGGCTCGGCAGTCGTCGTTCCGGCCGATGCCCAGGCGCTGGAGATCGGTGCAGCGCTGGGCATCGTGATCGGCCGCACGGCCTGCCGCGTCAGTGCTGATGATGCCATCGACCATGTCGGCGGCTGGTGCCTGGTTGCCGACCTCAGCGTTCCGCACGACAGCTTCTACCGGCCCGGCGTTCGCTTCAAGGCGCTGGACGGTTCTTGCCTGATCGGGCCTGAAGTGGTTCCCCGTTCGGCGCTGCCTGATCCCGACGCCTTGCGGATCAGGGTCGCCGTCGACGGCAAACCGCTGCACACCGCAACCACGGCCGGCATGCGTCGCACGGTGGTTCAGTTGCTGCAGGATGTCAGCGATTTCATGACGCTGCAGGCTGGCGACATTCTGCTGCTCGGCGTGGCTGCCGGAGCACCTCGAATCGGCGCGGGGCATGGCTTCGTCATCGACGCGGCAGGTCTTGGCCGCCTCGAAGGTCGTCTGATCGACGCGCAGCAGAAGGATGCCGCATGAAAACAGCACGAGTGGCCTACGCAGGCGCGGTGCACGAGGCACGGCCTCACGAAGGCGGTTTGCGCCTGTGCGACGGCCGGATTCTCGCCGAGCAGGATGTTGTCTGGTTGCCACCGTTCGACGTCGGCACCATCATCGCCCTGGGCCTGAACTATGCCGATCATGTGAAGGAACTGGCCAAGGAACTGACCGTCACGGCCAAGGACGAGCCGCTGGTCTTTCTGAAAGGGCCGGGTGCCCTGATCGGACACCGCGGCTTCACCCGCAGACCTGCGGATGTTGCGTTCATGCATTACGAATGCGAACTCGCGGTCGTCATCGGGGCCACCGCCAGGAACGTTTCGCGCGCCGATGCGATGCGCCATGTCGCCGGCTACACCGTCTGCAACGACTACGCCATCCGCGACTACCTGGAAAACTGGTATCGGCCCAACCTGCGCGTGAAGAACCGCGATGGGGGGACCGTGATCGGCCCCTGGTTCGTCGATGCGGCTGATGTACCCGATCCGCATGCGCTGAAGCTGCGCACGCTGGTCAATGGAAAGCTCACCCAGCAGGGCAGCACGTCCAACATGGTCAACGACATCCCGGCGCTGATTGAATACCTCAGCGGCTTCATGACCTTGAGCGCCGGTGACGTGATCCTGACCGGCACGCCGGACGGTGTCGTCAACGTGACTGTCGGCGACGAGGTGGTGACCGAGATCGACGGCATTGGCAGTTTGCACAACACCATCGTCGGCGACGCCGCGTTTGGAAGATAGGAACTCTCACATGCGCATTCAACACCTGATCAACGGCAAGGCCGTCGAGAGCCGTGACTATTTCGAAACTGTCAATCCGGCCACCCAGGAAGTGCTGGCTGAAGTGGCGGTTGGTGGTGAGACCGAGGTGAACGCCGCCGTCGCGGCGGCGAAGGCTGCCTTTCCGAAATGGGCCGGCCTGCCCGCCACCGAACGCGCCCGGCTGATCCGCAAGCTCGGCGATCTGATCGTCGCCAATGTGCCGGAAATCGCACGCACCGAAACCATGGACGCCGGCCAGGTGATCGCGCAGACCGGCAAGCAGTTGATTCCGCGCGCGGCTGACAACTTCTACTATTTCGCGGAGATGTGCACCCGGGTCGACGGCCACACCTACCCGACGCCGACGCATCTGAATTACACGCTGTTCCACCCGGTCGGTGTCTGTGCGCTGATCAGCCCGTGGAACGTACCCTTCATGACCGCCACCTGGAAGGTCGCACCCGCACTGGCCTTCGGCAACACGGCGGTGTTGAAGATGAGCGAGTTGTCTCCGCTCAGCGCGGCCCGCCTCGGCGAACTCGCGCTGGAAGCCGGCATCCCGGCCGGCGTGCTGAACCTGGTGCATGGCTACGGCAAGGACGCCGGCGAGCCGCTGTGCCGGCATCCGGATGTGCGGGCCATTTCGTTCACCGGCAGCACCGCCACCGGCAACCGAATCGTGCAGGCTGCGGGATTGAAGAAGTTCAGCATGGAGCTGGGCGGCAAGAGCCCGTTCGTGATCTTCGACGACGCCGATCAGGCGCGGGCGCTCGACGCCGCCATCTTCATGATCTTCAGCAACAACGGCGAACGCTGCACCGCGGGCAGTCGCATCCTGCTGCAAAAAAGCATCTATGCCGACTTCGCGCAGAAGTTTGTCGAGCGTGCGAAACGCATTACGGTGGGCGATCCACTCGACGAAAAAACCATCATCGGTCCGATGATCAGCCAGGCCCATCTGGCCAAGGTGCGCAGCTACATCGAGCTCGGAACCAAGGAGGGCGCCACGATGTTGTGCGGCGGTCTCGATGCGCCGGACCTGCCCGCTGCCGTGGCCAAAGGCAACTTCGTCAAGGCGACAGTGTTTGCCGACGTCGACAACCGCATGCGGATCGCGCAGGAAGAAATCTTCGGCCCGGTGGCATGCCTGATCCCGTTCGACGACGAGGCCGACGCGATCGCCAAGGCCAACGACATCCAGTACGGTCTGTCGAGTTATGTCTGGACCGAGAACATCGGCCGCGCCCACCGCGTTGCCGCGGCCATAGAGGCCGGCATGTGTTTCGTCAACAGCCAGAACGTCCGCGATCTGCGCCAGCCGTTCGGTGGCACCAAGGCCAGCGGCACCGGGCGCGAAGGCGGCACCTGGAGCCACGAGGTGTTTCTCGAGCCTAAGAACGTGGCTGTGAGTCTCGGCTCACATCACATTCCGCATTGGGGCGTGGCGTGAAACGCTACTTTCTTGGCGTTCGGAGTCATCGATGGGCAAACTAGCACTCGCAGCCAAGATCACCCACGTACCGTCGATGTACCTGAGCGAGATCGACGGCCCGGGCAAGGGCAAGCGGCAGGCGGCGATCGATGGGCATGTGGAGATCGGTCGGCGTTGTCGCGAGCTCGGGGTCGACACCATCGTCGTTTTTGATTCGCATTGGCTGGTCAATGCCGATTACCACATCAATTGCGCGCCTCACTACAAGGGTGTCTACACCAGCAACGAGTTGCCCCATTTCATCAGCAACATGGCTTATGAGCTGGACGGAAACCCGGAGCTTGGCGTGCTGTTGGCCAAGGAAGCCAACGAGCGAGGTGTCATGACGCGGGCCCATCCGGCGACGACCCTGGCACCGGAATACGGCACGCTGGTGCCGATGCGCTACATGAATGCCGACCGGCATTTCAAGGTGGTGTCGGTGTCGGCGCTGTGCCAGGTGCATTACCTGGCCGACAGCGCCCGTTTGGGCTGGGCGATCCGACGCGCCATCGAAGACCACTACGACGGCACGGTGGCGATTTTTGCCAGCGGTTCGCTCAGCCACCGCTTCGCGCAGAACGGCACTGCCGACGATTACCGCGACAAGATGTGGAGCCCGTTTCTCGAGCGCCTCGACCGAACCGTGATCGACATGTGGCGCAATGCTGAATGGGGCGATTTCTGCGACATGTTGCCGGAGTACGCCGCCAAGGGCCATGGCGAAGGATTCATGCACGACACGGCGATGCTTCTCGGCGCGCTTGGCTGGAACCACTACGATCAGCGTGCTGAAGTGATCACGCCGATGTTTCCGAGTTCGGGCACCGGGCAAATCAACGTCGTATTCCCGGTTTCCGCCATGCCGAACGACTTGCCCGGCATCGGCCAACCGCGTACGGCTGCGCTGGCCGGCGGCGGCCGCCTCTGATCAGATCATTCGACAACCAGAAATCACATGCCACATCTCGTCATTCTGTATACCGCCAACCTCGAAGCCGACGCCGACATGGCCGGCTTCTGTCGCCGCGCGGCCGATGCAATGCTTTCGGTGAACGACGAGGCCGGCAAGCAGGTCTTCCCGATCGGCGGCGTGCGCGTGTTTGCTTACCCCGCAGCACACTTCGCGGTGGCCGATGGCAGTGGCGATCACGGCTTCATCTACTTGCAACTGCGCATGGCCGCCGGCCGCAGCGCGGCGGTTCACAAGGATGTCGGCGAGACCGTGTCAGCCGCCGCGCGATCCCATTTCGCAGCGTTGTTCGAACGACGAAAGTTCGGCATGACGCTGCAAATCGACGAAGGCCACGAGGTGTTCGACGCCAAGATCGGCAACTTGCACGCCGTTTTCCAGAAGGCCTGACGGTGGTGCCGTCCGCGCCTTTGGCGCGATTGCCCGAGCTGATCTACAACCACATCTCGCTGCGCGTGCCCGGCGTCGACGGCCAGTTTCTGGTCAACCCCTTCGGCCTGCACTAAAGCGAGGTCACTGCATCGAATCTGAGTCAGGCCTTCTTGACCCACGCGCTGCACCAGCCCTTGCCGGCAACCTGTTTGCCCGCGAATAATGGGCAGCCACCAGCAGCGTCAGTCGGTTTACCCTGGAACAGCGTGCAATTGCCACAGGTCTGCCCGGGCGCGAATTTCGGGTATTTCTTGGTGTCGACCTTGGTCGCGTCGGCAACGTAGCCGAGCGCCATCGCCTGCGGGTCCTTCGGGTCGACCATCGCCTGGGCGCGTGCGCCAGTCGCGATGACGGCGCCGCAGGCAGCCGCGCCGGCCAGGAAAACGCGTCGTTTGTTGTCCATCGATACTCCAGTTTTCGGCCGGCCGAGTCAACGTTGTCAGGAAGTGTCGGGCCGGTCGGCCGAACCGTCTGAATGTCCGCAGCGCACACCGCCGACTTCACGTATTCTGCCGTTGATTGGCGGTGGCCGGCGTACTGGCCTGTCAGCCAGAGTTTGCCGTGATCCATTCGTCGATCTGGGTCGTCAGCACGTCGAGCGGCAGCGCGCCCTGATCGATCACCGCGTTGTTGAATCGCCGAGCGTCGAAACGCGCCCCCAGCGCCTGTCTGGCCTTGTCACGCTGCGCGACGATGTGCTTCT
Source organism: Burkholderiales bacterium (assembly GCA_038221635.1). Classification (GTDB taxonomy): domain Bacteria; phylum Pseudomonadota; class Gammaproteobacteria; order Burkholderiales; family Burkholderiaceae_C; genus Ideonella_A. Next base: position 1,900 of record JBBRID010000132.1, on the reverse strand, counting down.
TGCCAACCATGTAGGCCAGCGCCTGACCGGGGTTGGACAAATAGCGGTCGACCTCGGCCTCGATGAATACCGGGCTCTCGGCCACGTCGGCCACCATGCTGTCGATCGCCTGCTGGCGCGACCAGCCCAGCGCGTGCAATCCTGTGTCGACGACCAGTCTGGAGGCGCGGAACGCCTGTGCCTGGAGATGTCCGTAGCGCTCCTCGGGCGAGGCGTAGAAGCCGATTTCGTCGCACAGGGTTTCTGCGTACAGGGCCCAGCCCTCACCGAATGCCGTGTAGAAGCCGTTGCGGCGAAAAGCGGGCAGCCCTTGCAGCTCATTGCTGCGCGCCCCCTGCATGTGATGGCCCGGCACCGTCTCGTGGGCAACCAGCGTCGCCAGGGCCCAGCGCGGCCGGCGCTTGAAGGCCAGGGTATTGGCGTTGTACCAGCCCGGCCCACTGCCATCGGCGGGCGGGCGGTTGTAGTTGTCGGCCGCTCCAGCGCCGAGATGCGCTGCCATCGGTCGGATGCCGTAGCTGGCGCGCGGAAGCTCGGCAAACAGGCGCGGCATCTCGGGGTCGAGTCGCTTCGCCATCACCCGATAGCCGTCGAGCATGGCGTCTGCACTGGGGAAGAAATACGATGGCTGGCGCAGGTGGTCGGCAAACCCGGCCAGGTTGCCGTTGAATTTCATTTCGCGCATCACCGTGTCGATTTCGCCGCGCAGGCGGGCGAGTTCATCGCGACCCATCTGGTGGATCTGCGTTGCCGTCAGGTTGGTCGTTGTCTGGTCTTGCACCCGTGCGGCATAGACGGCTTCGCCACCCGGATAGCTCAGCAAACCGCCGGCGTCGGGCGATGCCGGCAAGTAGCGCTCGACGATGAAGCTGCGCAGCCCCCGCATCGCCGGAAGCACTTGTCGATTCAGCAGTTCTTCGCCACGGTTGCGCAGCGCCTCGCGCCGCGCTTCGGGAATGCTGCGGCTCATCTTGCGCATCGGTTCGAACAGCGGCCCGCTCTTCATGTCGACATTCAGCTGGCCGTCGAGTTGCGTCAACGCGCGTTCCAGTACCGGGCGTGCGGGCACCCAGCGCAAGGGAATGCCACTGGCCATCCAGTCGATTTCCTGTTGCAGGCGCAGCGGATAACGTTCGAGCCGCAGCAGCAGTTGTTCAACCTGCTCTTCGCTGTCGACTGGCACCGCCTGCAGCATGTTGGCCAGCATGGTCTGGGTGCCACGGAGTGCGCCGATGCGCATCGTGCGCCAGCCGACGAAATCGGCTTCGCGCACTTCGCGCTCGCGGTCGTGGATGAACATCGCGCGCGATCGGCGCTCGGTTGCGGACAAGGCCTGGGGCGAAATCGCCCGGGCCTCGGCCAGCCAGAGTGCCGCCTGCTTGTCACGCTGCTCGACACCGGTTGCAGACAGATCGGACCAGCGGTCGCCGAACCGATGGTCGCCTCGGGAAGTGGCCCACTCCGGCCCCAGGCGGGCGGTTTCGTCCCAATACCGCGCGAACAGCGCCTCCAGCGCCCGTGCTTCGGGAGAAGCTTCTTTTTCGCTGGCCTGCTGCGCGAATGCCCTCCGGGAAGCCACCAGCGGCAGGGTGGCGCCTGCGGCCAGCGAGCTGGCGAGCATGTTTCGTCGTGAGATTTTCATGGGCGGCGATGCTACGCCTGAAGCTGCGTCGCGGCCGCGCGCCGTAGAAGATCGAGTTGGCGTCGGCCCGTGAAAGGGTTGCGCTTTAGAATGCATCGAGGCTTGGATCTTGTCAGCCGTATGCGTTGCTCGCGTCTCACGCCCGGAACCACCAGTGCCATCAACCGCCGAGCCGGTCCAAGCGCTTCGCGCCGCGACGCGCGAATTGCATGCAGATCTCGATGCCTCGCTGTCTATCGCACAGCCAGATGCCGACCT
>JBBRID010000131.1:0-8959 GCA_038221635.1 Burkholderiales bacterium | reverse complement strand
GGTCATCGCGACAAAACTGCGCTCGAAGCCCTTGGCCCAGCCTGACGCCCTGCGGATTCGAAGTTTCTTGATCATTCGCGGCATTCTGGGGCCGACCGACCACTCGTCATGTCGGCCCCATCCGATACCAACGTAAGGGGTCAAGCCGCTAAGCGACCCCGAGAACGCGTCGACAGGCCTATCCTGTTGAATGACAACGTTTACGATGATGATGGCCTGGCGGCGGCGCCCAGGTCTCCACCGTCACCCGGCAAACTTCAGCGAACAGCCCATGCAGCATCCCATTCGTCGTCTCCTTCTTTCATCGTTGCGCAGACGGATCTGAGCATGCACATACTCGGTGTCGGTACCGCCACCCCCCCAGCGCGATATACCAAGGCCCAGTGCCTGGTGGCATTCGAGCAATCAGACTGGTTCGCGCGGCTCGACGCCCGCTCGCACCTGATTGCCAGAACCGTTTTGCAGCGCGACAACGGCATCGAGGCGCGCCGCCTGGCCGTCGATTCGCTGGCCGACGTGTTCACGATCGACCCCGACACGCTGGCTCAGCGCTTTCTGACTCATGCGCCGGCGCTGGCGGCGCAGGCGGGCGAACGCGCCATGGCAGCGGCCGGGCTGGCGCCGAGACAAATCGACGCGGTGGTGGTCAGCACCTGCACCGGCTACCTTTGCCCCGGGCTGTCGGGCTACGTGATCGAGCGCCTGGGTCTGCGCGCGGATGTGAAGGCCTATGACCTGGTGGGCCAGGGCTGCGCGGCTGCGCTGCCCAACCTGATGCTCGGCACCGCCCTGCTGGCAGGCGGTGGCTGCGAGCATGTACTGTCGGTCTGCGTCGAAGTGAGCAGCGCTGCGATGTACCTCGACAACGACCCCGGCGTGCTGATCAGCGCCTGCCTGTTCGGGGATGGGGCCGGCGCGGCCGTGTTGTCGCGCCAGCCTGGCAGCGGCAAGCGCCGTGTCGAGTGGAAGGACAGCACCTCGCTGGTCGAACCCGCCGAGCGCGGCGCGCTGATGTTCGAGCAGCGCAACGGCATGCTGCGCAACATCCTGACGCGTGGCGTGCCCGCGCTGGCTGCCGACTACGCTCAGCGCGTGCTGGGCACCGTGCTGGGCCGGGCCGCGCTGCATCAGGGCCATGTCAGCCAGTGGATCATGCACGCCGGCGGCCGCGACGTGCTGCTGGCCCTCGAGCGTAGGCTCGAACTGGAACCGGCGGCGCTGCGCTACAGCGCCGCGATGCTGCGCGAGTACGGCAACCTGTCGAGCGCCTTTGTCTATTTCGTGCTCGAAACGGCACTGGCCGACGCAGCGGCAGCGCCGGGCTGGTGGTGGCTGTCGTCGTTCGGTGCGGGCTTCAGCTGCCATGGCGCGCTGCTGGAGGTGCAGTGACGATTCCCCGGGTGGTGGCGGACGAAACGCTCGACCACCTGGCACCCGAAGATCCGGCGGCTCAGCGTTCGCGTCGCGACCTGATGCGTGTGCACCAGGCGATGGGCACCCGAAGCATTCTGGCGCAGGGCTGGCAGACGCTGCTTGCTCCGCAACGCGGCGATGCTACGCTGCGCATTCTGGAACTCGGCGCCGGCGACGGCACGTTGCTGCTCAGACTCGCGAAAACGCTGGCACCCGGGTGGCCGCGGGTTCAGCTGACCTTGCTCGACCGTCAGGACATTGTTGCGCCGGCCACGCTGGCGGCCTACGCGTCACTGGGATGGGAGGTCACGGTCCTGGTGACCGACGTGCTGGTCTGGGCCGATCCGACCCACAGCACCCCGACCGCAACTGAGCGCTTCGACCTGATCACCACCACGCTGTTCCTGCACCACTTCGAAGGCGCCGCGCTGGAGCGGCTGCTGGCCGCGGCCGCTGCGCGCAGCAACCGCTTCCATGCCTGCGAGCCGAGCCGCGGCTGGCTGGCGCTGGCGGGCAGCCATTTGATCGGCGCCATCGGCGCCAACGCGGTGACCCGTGAAGACGCCGTGCTGAGCGTCCATGCCGGCTTCCGCGCCGACGAGATCAGCCAACGCTGGCCGCAGCAAGGCAACAGCTGGCACTTGCATGAACATTCAGCCGGCCTGTTCAGCCATTGTTTCAGTGCACGGCGATCCACGGGCACTGCTGATCCATTGCCCGGCAACAGGCAATGAACGAGACACGCCGCAGCTGCTTCGATGCGGTTGTCATCGGCGCAGGGCTGGCGGGTTCAACCGCCGCGATCTTGCTGGCGCGGGCCGGCTGGTCGGTCGCTTTGGTCGAGCGCCAGCCCTTTCCGCGGCGCAAGGTATGCGGCGAATGCATCGCCGCCAGCAACCTGCCACTGCTGCAAACGCTGGGCGTGGGCGACGCCGTCGATGCCCAGGCCGGCGCAGCGTTGCGCCGGGTAACGCTGCTGCGGGGTGCCGGCGCGGTCACCGCCGATCTGCCAATGGCCGAACACATGCGCTTTCCCTGGGGCCGCGCGCTGGGTCGCGAAACCCTGGATCGCCTTCTGCTGGAGCGGGCGCACGCCGCGGGCGCAACGGTATTCCAACCTTGGGCGCTGCGCGAAATCACCGGCGCAGCAGGCAGGTGGCAGTGCGAGCTTCGCGCGGTCGATTCGCCCGATGTGCTGGCACTGGATGCCAGCGTGGTGATCGATGCCCATGGCTCCTGGGAAGACCTCCCTTTCAATCGGCCACAGCGCCGCCTGATGCGCAGCGCCCGTGACCTGTTCGCGTTCAAGGCCAATTTCACCGGCGCGGTACTGGCCGATGGCGCGATCAGCGTGCTGGCGCTGGACGGTGGCTACGGCGGCATGGTGGTGGCCGATGGCGGTGTGACGACCCTTGCCTGCTGCATCCGCCGCGACCGCCTGGCCGCATTACGCGCTGCGGCACCCGGTGTGCGCGCGGGCGACGCCGTCGAGGCCTGGCTGCAGCGCGAATGCGCAGGCGTACGGCGGGCGCTGCAAGGCGCCGTGCGCGACGAGCCCTGGCTGACCTCGGGGCCGCTTGCCCCAGGGGTACGAATCGCGGCCGACGACCCGGTATTCAGGGTCGGCAACGCGGCCGGCGAAGCGCACCCGATCCTGGGTGAAGGCATGAGCATGGCGCTGCAATCGGCAGCACTGTTGTGCTTGCGGCTGGCGGCTTGCAAAGGCGTACCGGACGCAGCGCGCCAGGCCGAAGTGCGGCAAGCCTATGCGCACGAATGGCGCCAGACCTTCGAACCGCGCTTGCGGCTGGCCGCGCTGTTCGCGCACGCAGCGATGCGGCCCGCCAGTGCCAGCGCGATGATGATGCTGACGCGCCTGTGGCCCGGCCTGCTCACCCGCGGCGCGCGCTGGGGCGGAAAAACTCACCTGGCCAGTTCGATTGCCACCGCATCGCGTACCCTTTGATCTGATTCCACGGCCCTTCCCTATCCATGTCCGATACCTTCGAACGGCTGAGCGCCATCCTGATCAAGGACTACAAGCTGAACGCGGACCGGTTGACCGCCGATGCTCCGCTGGAAGAGCTCGGCATCGATTCCCTGGGTACTGTCGAGCTGCTGTGGAGCATCGAGGATGTCTTCAAGATCAAGCTGCCGACCGAGCCGGTGCCGCTCGCCACGCTTGCTGAGGTGGTTCACTTCGTCGATCAGCTGATTGCCGAGCAAGGCTCTGCCGCCGCGGCATCCCCGGACGCTCCGACGACATGAGGCGGGTCGCAGTCAGCGGCATCGGTGTCGTTTCGCCGCTGGGCAACGACACGACCGCGGTATGGGCGGCAGCACGCGCCGGCCGTTCGGGCATCCGTCGGCTCGACATTGCGTTCGCGAACCGGCTCACTGCGCCGATCGCGGCCACTGCGAGCTTCCACGAGTGCCCCGGCCTTGACGCCATCAAGGCACGCATGCTCGATCGCTTCAGCCTGATGGCGCTGGCTACCGCCAATCAGGCGGTGCAGGCCTCGAACGGCGCGCTGGCCGAGATCGACCGCGCGCGCGCCGGCGTGTTCGTCGGCACCGGCATGGGCGGCACCTTGTCGATGGACAGCGGCTACCAGACGCTCTACGGCGAACAATCCGACCGCATCAAGCCGTTCACCGTATTGATGGGCATGCACAACGCGGCCGCCGCGTGGATCGGCATCGAGCACGAGCTGCACGGCCCGAACATGACCTACTCGACGGCTTGCTCGTCGTCGACGGTGGCGATCGGAGAGGCCTGGCTTCGGGTCGCGCACGGCGAGCTCGACGTGGCAATCGCCGGTGGCGCCGAGGCGCCGCTGTCGCCAGGCTCGCTGAAGGCCTGGGAGGCCTTGCACACAGTGGCAGCGATGGATGCCGACGACCCGTCGGCGTCGTGCCGACCGTTCTCGAAGAACCGCAGCGGCATGGTGCTCGGCGAAGGGGCGGCGATGCTGGTGATCGAACCGCTGGAGCGCGCGCTGGCACGCGGTGCAACCATCCTCGGCGAGATCCTCGGCTATGGGCAGTCGAACGATGCCAGCCACATCACGCGCCCGAGCGTCGAAGGGCAGGCCGCCGCAATGGTTGCTGCCCTGCGCGCAGCCGGCGTGGACCCGCAGGCGGTCGATGCGATCAACGCGCACGGCACCGGCACCCAAGCCAATGACAAGGCAGAGACCGCAGCGATCCGCGCGGTATTCGGCGCCCGCGCCGCGCAGATCCCGATCAGCGCGACCAAGGCCATCCACGCACACCTGCTCGGCGCAGCCGGTGCACTCGAATGTGTGTTGTCGCTGCTGGCAATGACACACCGCGTCGCATTGCCGACCATGCATCTGCAGCAGCCCGACCCCGTTTGCGACCTCGATTACGTCGCCAATCAGGCGCGAGAGGGTGTTTCTGCACGGGTCATGTTGTCCAACTCATTCGCCTTCGGCGGTACCAACGCTGTGCTGGTGCTGGGCGCGGCAGCTTGACGCAACGAAGGCTGGCCGCCACCCGCTGGCTTCGGTCGTGCTGGCATTCGCGTAAGAGCGGCTTCAGCCGCGCTTGGGGGTCGCCCAGCTGGGTCGCCCGGCGAAAACCCAAAGCGCGGCTGAAGCCGCTCCTACACAAGAATCACGAGCCGCTGCTGATCAGCCGACCGCGCGGCGCGCGTTGGCAAACATGCGCGACCAGGGGCTGGGCAGTGACACGTCGCCGCTGGTCCAGCTCATCTGCACGTTGCGGAAGACCCGTTCCGGGTGCGGCATCAGCACGCTGAAACGACCGTCGGGCGTCGTCACCGCGGTTAGACCATCCGGGCTGCCATTGGGGTTGAACGGGTAGTCGATGGTCGGCTTGCCGTGGTGATCGACAAAGCGCATCGCGCGGTGCACGCCAGCAGCATCGCCGCGTTGCGAAAAATCGGCGAAACCTTCGCCGTGGGCAACGGCAATCGGCAAGCGGCTGCCGGCCATGCCGGCGAAGAAGATCGACGGGCTGTCGAGCACCTCGACCAGGCTGAGCCTGGCCTCGAACTGCTCGCTGCGGTTGCGCGTGAACGCCGGCCAGGCCTGCGCGCCAGGGATGATGGGTGCCAGCTCCGCCATCATCTGGCAGCCGTTGCATACCCCCAGCGCAAAGCTGTCGCCACGCTGAAAAAACGCCGCGAACTGTTCGGCGAGTTGCGCGTTGAACAATATCGAGCGGGCCCAGCCGATGCCGGCGCCCAGCGTATCGCCGTAGCTGAAACCGCCGCAGGCAACAAAGCCTTTGAACTGGTCGAGCCGTGCCTTGCCCGATTGCAGATCGGTCATGTGGACATCGAAGGTATCGAAGCCGGCCTGCGCCATCGCATAACTCATCTCGACATGGCTGTTGACGCCCTGCTCGCGCAAAATGGCCACGGCCGGACGTGCACCCCGAATGAATGGGGCAGCGATGTTCTCAGTCGGATCGAAGCTCAGCGACACATGCAGACCCGGATCGTCGGCAAGACCGGCCGCTGCGTGTTCGGCATCGGCACAGGCGGGGTTGTCACGCAGCGCGGCAATGCGCCAACTGACATCGTCCCAGCTGCGCTGCAGATCGACCAGCGGCGCATTGAAGACCGATCGGGCGTCGCGCCAGACCTCGATCACGCCACGCTCGTTGGTCTTGCCGATGAAGTGCGAATGTTTGCTCAGGCCATGGACGCGCAGCGTCTGCATCACCTCGTTGCGCCCCTCTGTAGGCACCTGGATCACGGCGCCCAGCTCCTCATTGAACAGCGCACGCAGCGTCAGCTCCTTGCGCCGCGCGTCGACCTGGGTAGCCCAGTTTTTCGAGTCGCCGTATTCGGCGCGACTGTCGACAATGCCGTCGCTTTCAGTCACCAGCATGTCGACGTTCAGGCTGAGACCGATGCGGCCCGCAAAAGCCATTTCGCAGACTGTTGCCCACAGGCCGCCATCGCTGCGATCGTGGTATGCGAGCAGCTTGCCTTCGCTGCGCAACTGGTTGATCGCGTCGACCAGGCCCTTCAGCAATTGCGGGTCGTCGAGATCGGGAATGCCGTCGACCGCCGCACTTCCGAACTGGCCCAGCACCTGCGCCAGCATCGAGCCGGCCATGCGCTTCTTGCCCTGACCGAGGTCGATCAAGACCAGCGTCGTATCCCCACTGCGCAATTGCGGCGTCAGTGTCGACCGTACATCGTCGAGTGTCGCGAACGCGGTGACGATCAGCGAGACCGGCGCGACGACTGAGCGCTCCCCGCCCGCCGGCCAACGGGAGCGGCCGGCGGCAGCCCCCGCGGGGGGCGATGCCGGTATTCCGGCATCGGAGCCGTCATCCCTCCAGCGCGTGCGCATCGACAGGCTGTCCTTGCCGACCGGCACACTGATGCCCAGCGCCGGGCACAGCTCGAGGCCAACTGCACGGACGGTGTCGTAGAGCGCTGCATCTTCACCGGCTTCGCCGCAGGCCGCCATCCAGTTGCAGCTCAACTTCACGCGTGACAGCTGGAACGGCGCAGCCAGCAAATTCGTGATCGCCTCGCCGACCGCCATTCGACCGGATGCAGGCGCATCGAGGGCGGCCAGCGGCGTACGCTCGCCCAGGCTCATGGCCTCACCGCGAAAGCCTTGATAGTCAGCCAGCGTCACCGCGCAATCGGCCACCGGCACCTGCCACGGGCCGACCCTCGGATCGCGGTGACTCAGGCCACCGACGGTGCGGTCGCCAATGGTGATCAGAAAGCGCTTGCTGGCCACTGTGGGATGGCGCAGCACATCGAACGCGAGCTTGTTCAGATCGGCGTCCCCGAGATCGAGCGCAGCCTCTTCACGCGCAATCCGCTCGACCACGCGGTGCATCTTCGGCGGCTTGCCGAGCAACACGTCCATCGGCATGTCGATCGGGCGATCGTCGCTGGCGGGCTGCTCGAGCACCAGCCGGGTTTCGCTGGTCGCGACACCGACGACGGCGAACGGACAGCGCTCGCGAAGGCACATCGCCTCGAACAGCGGCAGCGCGCCGGGCGACACCGCCATCACGTAGCGCTCCTGGCTTTCGTTGCACCAGATCTCCTTCGGCGCCAAACCGCTTTCCTCCAGCGGAACCTTGCTCAGATCGAAGCGCGCGCCTCGCCCTGCCCCGTCGACCAGTTCTGGAAAGGCATTCGAGATGCCGCCGGCACCGACATCGTGAATCGCAAGAATCGGATTGGCATCGCCAAGCGCCCAGCAATGGTTGATTACCTCTTGCGCACGGCGCTCGATCTCCGGGTTGCCGCGCTGCACCGAGTCGAAATCGAGCGCGGCCGCGTTGGCACCCGCCGCCATCGAGCTGGCCGCGCCACCGCCCATGCCGATTCGCATGCCGGGGCCGCCAAGCTGGATCAGCAGCGTGCCGTCCGGAAACTGAACCTTGTGCGTCTGCTCGGCGGCGATGCTGCCCAGCCCGCCGGCGATCATGATCGGCTTGTGATAACCGCGGCGCACGCCGGCCACGTCCTGCTCGAAGACGCGGAAATAACCCGCCAGGTTCGGTCGGCCGAACTCGTTGTTAAACGCCGCGCCTCCAAGCGGTCCTTCGATCATGATCTGCAAGGGGCTGGCGATGTGGGCGGGGCGGCCGACGGCGTGTTGCTCCCAGGGCTCGTCGGTACCGGGCAGATCGAGGTTGGATACGCTGAACCCGGTCAGCCCGGCCTTCGGCTTCGAGCCGCGACCGGTTGCGCCTTCGTCACGAATCTCGCCGCCGGCACCGGTCGAGGCACCGGGGAACGGCGAAATCGCCGTCGGGTGGTTGTGCGTCTCGACCTTCATCAACACATGCATGGTTTCGCGCTTGCCCGCATAACGCGGTGCATTGGCAAACCCTTGCGGACGCCACGATTCGATCTCGCCGCCTTCCATCACCGAGGCGTTGTCGCTATACGCCACCACCGTATGCTGCGGCGCCTGCTGGTGGGTATGGCGGATCATCTGGAACATCGTTTGCGGCTGCGGCGCGCCGTCGATGGTGAATTGCGCATTGAAGATCTTGTGCCGGCAATGTTCGCTGTTGGCCTGCGCAAACATCATCAGCTCGACATCGCTGGGGTTGCGCTGCAAGCCATTGAAGGCTGCAACCAGGTAGTCGATCTCGTCGTCCGACAGGGCGAGGCCGAATTCGCGGTTGGCCGCCACCAGCGTGTCGCGGCCGCCGCCGAGTACATCGACCCGCACCATCGGCTGAGCCGGTTGTTCATCGAACAGGTGGACTGCAGCCTCACGGTTCGGCAACACCGATTCGGTCATGCGGTCGTGCAGCACTGCGGAAATCGCGGCGCGTTGCTCCGCATCGGGTGTCTTGACGCCGCCAAGCTGTGCGCCTTTAAGGCTCTGCATGTTTTCGGTGACCCGCTCGACACGGCGGATCGGGAGGCCGCAGTTGTGCGCAATGTCGGTGGCCTTGCTGGCCCAGGGTGACACGGTGCCCAGGCGCGGCGCTACGACAACCACGTGGACATTATTGGCTGCGACGGCCGGGCCCTGGTATGGGTCGCCATAACGCAACA
>JBBRID010000130.1:0-9057 GCA_038221635.1 Burkholderiales bacterium | reverse complement strand
GTGCCACCGACATCCATCAGCAGCAGCACCTTCACCTTGTTGTGGCGCTCCGGAACCATCTTGATGTCCAGAAAGCCGGCATTGGCAGCGGTGCTGTGGATGGTGTCGTCGAGATCCAGTTCATCGGCCGAACCCTCGCGCGCAAACCTGCGCAGTCGACGCAGCGCCACCTTGATGTTGCGCGTGCCCAGTTCGAGGCTGTCGTCGTAATCCCTGAACTGGCGCTGGTCCCAGACCTTGACCGCACTGCGGTTGCGGCTGCCGTCCTGGCCGATGCGAATCCCCTGCGGGTTGTAACCGTAGGCGCCAAACGGGCTGGTGCCGCCGGTTCCGATCATCTTGCTGCCACCTTCATGGCGCTTCTTCTGCTCCTCGAAGCGCTTTTTCAGCGTTTCCATCAGCTCGTCCCAACCCATCTTCTCTATCCTGGCCTTTTCTTCCGGGCTCAGTTCGAGTTCCAGCTTTTTCTGCAGCCATTCGAGCGGAATGTCCTGGCTGAAATCGGCAAGCAGTTCGACGCCCTTGAAATAGGCGGCGAAAGCCCGGTCGAACTTGTCGAAATTGGCTTCGTCCTTCACCAATGAAGTGCGTGCCAGGTAGTAGAAACGGTCGACCGATGGTCCGGGCTCGTCATCGATGACGCCGGCTTTCAGCGCCTCGAGCAGCATCAGGTACTCCTTGACGGAAACCTTGAGCTTGGCAGCGCGAAGAGTGAAGAAGAAGTTGATCAGCATCGCGTCGTTCAGGTGACATTGCGGGCGCATCCATACGGTAGCAGAAGGTGCGTGCCCGACGATGGTGCAGGGTCGCTCGGCCTCGGTCGCTCGATACGGCGCGAAGGATTCGCGTCCCTCCGGCCGGTCGGTGCGACTTGAATTCTGTGGGAGGGCCTTCAGGCGCGATTGCCCCTATGCGTTGCCTACAAATCGCGCCTGAACGCGCTCCCCCAAAACCCGAAAGGCCGCCTACTCGGTCCCTTCCTCACATGCTGCCGGGCCCTCAGTCGCGCGGTTGATCGAGCTGCCAGCGGAGGTTGGCCCTTGCGGCCGGCCACTCGCCGCGGACGATGCTGTAGACGCATGTGTCGCGCAGACTGCCTTCGTGGCCAAGCTGATGGCTGCGCAGGATGCCGTCGAGCTTGGCGCCCAGGCGTTCGATGCCGCGGCGGCTCTGCCGGTTGTGGAAATGGGTGCGGAATTCGACCGCGATGCAATCCAGTGTTTCGAACGCATGCGTCAGCAGCATCAGCTTGCATTCGGTATTGACCGCGCTGCGCTGGACGCGCCGGGCGTACCAGGTACTGCCGATCTCGACCCGTCGATTGGTCGCGTCGATGTTCATGTAGGTGGTCATCCCCGCCGGGGTGCCTTCGGCGTCGAGCACGGTGAAGGGCAGCATCGAGCCGGATTCGCGCAGCGCCAGCCGCCGCTCGATCTCCGCCTCCATGCGGTCGGGCGCGGGGATTGCGGTATACCAGAGCCGCCAGAGTTCGCCATCGGCGACAGCGGTGCGCAGCGCATCAGAGTGGCCGGGCTCCAAAGGAACCAGCGAGGCATGTTTGCTGCGCAAACTGATGGGTGTGGTGAAGCTCATGGATGCAGCGATCTGGCTGAACGATTGCACAGGTCACCGATTATTTCGCTGCATGAAAACCAGCTTTTCGAACAAGCTGACATCCTGCTCATTCTTCAGTAACGCGCCCACCAGCGGCGGCACGCTTACTCTTTCGTCCTTGCTCTGCAGAACCTCCAGCGGAATGTCCTCGGCCACCAGCAACTTCAGCCAGTCGAGCAGTTCGGACGTCGACGGCTTCTTTTTCAGGCCCGGCAGGTTGCGCACGTCGTAGAAATTCTTCAGGGCCGCGCGCAGCAGGTCTTTTTTCAGGTTCGGGAAGTGCACACCGACAATGCTTTGCATGGTGTCGGCGTCTGGAAACCGGATGTAGTGAAAGAAGCAGCGGCGCAGGAATGCGTCTGGCAATTCTTTCTCGTTGTTCGAGGTGATGAAGACCAGAGGGCGGTGTACGGCGCGCACCAGTTCGCGCGTCTCGTACACGTAGAACTCCATGCGGTCGATCTCGCGCAGCAGGTCGTTCGGAAACTCGATGTCCGCCTTGTCGATCTCGTCGATCAGCAACACCACCGGCTGCTCGGCGGTGAAGGCTTGCCACAACACACCTTTGACGATGTAGTTGTGGATGTCGCGAACCCGCTCGGTGCCCTCGATTCCGGCCAGTTGACTGTCACGCAGGCGGCTCACTGCGTCGTATTCGTACAACCCTTGCTGCGCCTTGGTGGTGCTCTTGATGTGCCACTGCATCAGCGGCATGCCCAGCGCCTGGGCAACCTCCTCGGCCAGCATGGTCTTGCCGGTTCCGGGTTCGCCCTTGACAAGCAAGGGACGTTGCAAGGTGATGGCGGCATTGACTGCCAACATCAGGTCGTCGGTGGCGACGTAGTTTTCGGAACCTTGAAACTTCATTTGGGACTGTGGTGGATCGCGAAAGGGGCTGGGTCAGTATAAAGCGGGCCCCCTATAATCTAAGGCTGACCCCAAGGCCCGCCAAGACCTTCATGAATAAACTGCTGCTGACCGCCGCCGCCCTCCTGTCGATCCACGCCTTTGCGCCCGCAGCCATGGCGCAGGATGCCAATGCTGGCGAAAAGAAGGCCGCCACGTGCATCGGATGCCATGGCATTCCGGGCTATCAGGCGAGCTTCCCGGAAATCCACAAGGTGCCTATGATCTCGGGCCAGAACGCGAAATACATCGTCGCCTCGCTGGTGGCATACAAGAAGGGTGACCGCAAGCACCCGACGATGGGTGCCATCGCCCAAAGCCTCAGCGAGCAGGACATGGCCGATCTGGGTGCGTTTTATGAATCGCACGTCAGGGCTGATGGCACGGCGTCCGCCGCCAAGCATGAGCCGTCGCCGGCGGTAGACGCGTTGTTGAAAAAGGCGAACTGCGCGTCGTGCCACGGCGAAAACTTCAGCAAACCGATCGATCCCAGCTATCCGAAGATCGCTGGCCAGCACCCTGATTACCTGTATGTGGCGTTGAAGCAATACCATACCGACAACAACCGCCTGCTCGGTCGCAACAACGCGATCATGAGCGGCATGGCCAAGATGTATACGCTTCCCGAGTTGAAGCAACTGGCCAAGTACCTGGGTTCGCTGGACGGCGAACTGCAAACGGTACCTCAGTCGCGTTTCCGCTGAGGCCGTTTCTCCCGTTAGTGCCAGCCGCTGCTGATCCAGCGGCTTTTTCAATCGTCGCAGAGGCGCGGCGACAAGCGATTCAGGTCGCCGCATGACCCGCCGATAATGGCCGCAACCATGCAGAAGAAAATTCTTGTCGAGCAATTGCGCGTGGGCATGCATGTGCAGTCGCTGTGTGGCGCATGGTTGGACCATCCGTTCTGGAAAACCCAGTTCGTGCTGCGTGACCCCGAAGATCTGCGCAAGTTGCGTGGCAGCGCAGTTCTTGAATGCTGGATCGACACCGACAAGGGGCTCGACGTGGCAGCAGTGGCCACCGGAGTTGCACCGAAACGAGGCACTGGCCAGGCGCCGGACCAGCCCCTGATTCAGCCCGCGCCGGAGCCAGTCCTGGCGATCCCGCGTACCCGAAGCCTGGGTGAGGAAAGCGTGCACGCCGCATCATTGGTTGGTCAGGCCAAGCAGGTCGTCACTGCCTTGTTTGCCGAGGCGCGGATGGGTCAGGCGCTGGACATCAGCGGTTGCGCCGAACTGGTCGACGAGGTAACCAGCTCGGTCTGGCGCAACCCCGATGCGATGCTGAGCCTGGCACGTCTGAAAACGCACGACGATTACACCTACATGCATTCGGTGGCGGTGTGTGCGCTGATGGTGGCCCTGGCCAGACAGATGAATCTGGGCATCGAAGCCGCGCGCGAAGCGGGCATGGCCGGCCTGCTGCACGACATGGGCAAGGTCGTGATGCCACTCGAGGTGTTGTCCAAGCCGGGAAAGTTGACCGACGATGAGTTCGCGGTCATGCGAAGCCATCCGGTGCGCGGCCACGAGATGCTGCTCAACCGCGTGGTCGACGTCGACGCGTCGCTCGGCCAGGTAACCGATGGCGTGCTCGACGTCTGCCTGCACCACCACGAGCGGGTCGATGGCAAGGGTTATCCACATGGGCTCGATGGCGGGCGCATTTCGACGCTGGCCAAGATGGGCGCGGTCTGCGATGTTTATGACGCCATCACGTCGAACCGCCCATACAAGGCCGCCTGGGACCCGTCCGAATCGATCGGCAAGATGGCCTCCTGGCGCAACGGCCATTTCGACGAGGCTGTTTTTCAGGCCTTCGTGCGCAGCATGGGCATCTACCCAACTGGCTCGCTGGTGCGTATGGAATCGCAGCGCCTGGCCGTCGTGATCGAGCAGAACGATGCCTCGATCACCCGGCCGAAGGTGAAGATTTTCTTCTCGACCAAGACCTCGTTGCCGATCTCGGTCGAGATCCTCGATCTGGCCCGCCCCGAGTGCGTTGATCGGATCGCCGGACGCGAATCGAACAGTATCTGGAAATTTCCGCATCTCGAAAGCCTGTGGGCCAGCACCGACGCGCTGCGCAAACTGGGCCGCAGCTGAAACCAGGCGACCCGATGCGGGCCATAGAGGAAGCGGCGCGGGAAGCATCACGCAAAATCACGCAAAGCGCGCCATCAGCCTACACTTCCGAGCAACCGAGGCGTGCTCGCGCGCATTGGGTCTGCTGACTTTGAAATCCCGTTCAACAGGAGTAAGGAATATGACCATGCGTTCCCGTTCTCTTTCCCGTTTCCGCTCCGCCGGCCGAGCAGGCCTGCTGTCAGCCACGTTGATCGGCGCTTCGATGGCCGCTGCCTCGCTGCCTGTCGCCGCACAGACCTTGCGCTGGGCGTCACAGGGCGATCCGCAGACCATGGATCCGCACTCGCAGAACGAGTTGCTGACGAACAGCATGAATGGCCAGGTGTATGAAACCCTGGTGAACCGCGACCGCAAGCTCGAAATCGAGCCGGTGCTCGCAACTGGATGGCAGCAGACCAGCCCGCTGGTCTGGCGCTTCAAGTTGCGGCCGAACGTCAAGTTCCACGATGGCAGCCCCTTCAGCGCCGACGATGTCGTGTTCTCCGTGCTGCGGGCCCGGCAAGGCACGTCCGACATCAAGCAATATTCGCTTGCGCTCGGCGAGCCGAAGATGATCGATCCGATGACGGTCGAGTTCCAGCTGAAGGATCCGAATCCGATCTTCCTGCAGCACTTGGCCACCGTGCAGATCATGAGCCGGGCCTGGTCCGAAAAGAACAAGGCAAGCAAGCCACAGGACTTCAAGAACAAGGAAGAGGCCTACACCGCCTTTAATGCCAATGGCACCGGGCCCTATGCGCTGGTGTCGCGCGCCCCCGACGTGAAGACGGTCTACAAGCGCTTCGCCGGCTGGTGGGGCAAGCCCGAAGGCAATGTGCAGGAGGTGATCTATTCGCCGATCAAGAGCGACGCCACGCGGACCGCGGCCCTGATCTCGGGCGAGATCGATTTCGTGCTTGATCCGGCTCCGCAGGACGTGGGCCGGCTGCGCAGCACCTCTGGTGTGAAAGTCATCGATGGGCCGGAAAACCGCATCGTCTTCATCGGCATGGACCAGAACCGCGACGAGTTGCTGTATGGCAGCCCGAAGGGCAAGAATCCGTTCAAGGACGTGCGGGTGCGGCGCGCGCTGTATCAGGCGGTCGACATCGAGACGATCAAGACCAAGCTGATGCGCAATCAGGCCTATCCCACCGGCGGCATCACGCCATCGCCGCTTGGTTCCTACAACGATCCCGAGATCGAGAAGCGCCTGCCTTACGACCTCGCTGCCGCCAAGAAGCTGATGGCTGACGCCGGCTGGGCCGATGGGTTCGAGGTCACACTCGACTGCCCGAATAACCGCTACATCAACGACGAAGAAATCTGCCAGACGCTGGCGTCGATGTGGGCCAGGCTCAACGTTAAGATTCGCGTCAACGGCATGCCGCGCTCGACCTACTTCCCGAAGGTCCAGAAATACGACACCTCGATGTACATGCTCGGCTGGGGCGGCTCGATCACCGATGCCGAGACCACGCTGACGCCGGTACTGCGCAGTCGCGGCGAAGGCGGTGTGGGAGCCTTGAACATGGGTGGGTAATTCGACACCAAGTTCGACGAACTGGCCTCCGCGTCGAGCAAGGAATCGGATCCCAAGAAGCGCGAAGAACTGATAAAGGCCGCGCTGAAGCAGCACAATGAACAGGTCCACCATATTCCCCTGCACCGTCAGGTGATCCCGTGGGCGGCGCGGCAGAACATCGATGTCGTGCACCGCGCCGACAACTGGCTCGAATGGCGGTGGATCACAATCAAGTGAGCGGTCCAGCCACGGCCGGCGTTTTGCCGGCGACGGGCATTGCACGATGACCTTCTGAACATGATCGATTTCGACGCCATTGCCCGCGACCGCCTGCCCGCCTTGCTGCAGGCGATGCCGAAGGCCGAACTGCACATCCACATCGAAGGATCGCTCGAGCCCGAGCTGATCTTCAAGCTGGCGCAGCGCAACGGCGTCAAGCTGGCCTTTGGCGATGTCGAGGCGCTGCGGGCCGCCTATGCTTTCAGCGACCTGCAGAGTTTTCTCGACATCTATTACGCCGGCGCCAGCGTGCTGTTGACGGAGGATGATTTCTTCGACATGGCAATGGCCTATTTCGAACGTGCCGCTGCCGACAACGTGGTTCACGCCGAGCTGTTTTTCGATCCGCAGACGCACACCGATCGTGGCGTGCCGTTCGAAACGGTGATTCTCGGCCTGTCACGCGCCTGCACCGAGGCGAAGCGGCGTCACGGCATCAGCGCGGCGCTGATCATGTGTTTCCTGCGCCACTTGAGCCAGGACGCAGCCTTCGAGACCTTAATGCATGCGATGCCGTTTCGAGAACATTTTGTCGGTGTCGGACTCGACAGCAGCGAGTCGGGCCATCCGCCGGAAAAATTCGCGCGACTGTTCGCCCGTTGCCGCGAGATCGGCCTGCATGTCGTCGCCCATGCCGGCGAAGAAGGTCCGCCGGCCTATGTCTGGAGCGCACTGGATACCTTGAAGGTCGAACGCATCGACCACGGCGTGCGCAGCATCGACGACCCGGCGCTGATGACGCGGCTGGCTGAATCGAAAATGCCGCTGACCGTGTGTCCGCTCTCTAACGTCAAGCTGTGCGTCTACAAGACCATGGCCGACCACCAACTGCCGGTGCTGCTGAAGGCCGGAATTGTCGCGACGATCAATTCGGACGATCCGGCCTACTTCGGCGGCTACATCAACCAGAATTTCGTCGAGGCCTTCGAGGCCTTGCCGCAGCTTGGCGCGCGCGAGGCCTATCAACTGGCGCTGAACAGTTTCGATGCCAGCTTCGTCGACGAGCCAACGCGGCAACCGTGGAAGGCGGCACTCGATCGGGTGTTCAGCGAGGCCTGACGGCCGGGTGCCACGCTTCAGCGTGGCGCCGACGGCAGTGCCGGGCTGTTCTGTGGCGGCCGCTTCATCTCGTTTCGAATCAGCACCACTGCCAGCGACACGACGCCGGCTATCAGCAGGATCACCGCAGTGCCGGTTGCCCAGACCGCCAGAGCCAGCCACGGCGCGGCGCCCGAAATGCCGATGAGCAGACCCTGGGCCATGTCGATCGCAAACTGCAGCAGGGTTTGCCAGCCGGGGATCCACTGCTCGATCCGCTCGCCATAGGGCATCTGCTCGATCAGCGGCTTCAACTCGTGAATGCGGCCCGGCCCGATCGTCAGCAAGGCGTGCAGGCCCCAGCAGGCAAGTGACCACAGGGCGAGGCCGAGCAGGGTAAAGATGCAGATCGCGATCATCATCGCGGGCGTCCTCTGAACATTTGATCGTGCTACTTTATATCGAACCGATTTTTCCCGACCCGTTGCTCGATCACTTTGCAAGCAGCGGCATACTCGGTCCCGACATGATCGACTCATCAGCCAAACTGCCTTCGCGAATCGAAACTCCGGCCGATGTCGAGGCGCTGCAAGCTGCCGCGCACCGAATCGAAACGCCTTCGGGTGCCGGTTCTATCGTCTGGCATCGCTGGGGCGAAGGGCCGATCACGCTGTTGTTGCATGGGGGCGCCGGCAGCTGGACGCACTGGGCGCGCAACATTGCCGTGCTGGTGGCCGATGGCCGCACAGTGTTGGCGCCGGACATGCCCGGTTTCGGCGCCTCGGCCGCGCCAGCATCGGGGCACGATGCCGATGCCGTGGCGCCGCTGCTCGAGCAGGGGCTGAAGCTGCTGATCGATTCGACGCCCTGTGATGTCATTGCATTTTCGTTCGGCGGGATCGTCGCAACTTTTCTGCTGACCGAGTTCCCGGCGCGGGCGCGCCAGCTGGTGTTGGTCGGGGCGCCGGCGCTGAGTGTCGAGCCGGTGTCCAAACTCGGCTTGCGCCCCTGGTCACATCTGACGAGTGACGCTCGCAATGAACTGCACCGCTACAACCTGGCGCGCATGATGCTGGCGCGCGAAGAGTCTGTCGACAATCTGGCGATCTGGCTGCACGATGCGAATATCGTGCGCGACCGGATGCCGCGCCGCCGCCTGGCCAATACCGACATCGTGGCGCGTTTGTTGCCGCGAGTCGGCTGTCCGGTGTCAGGCATCTGGGGCGCTTCGGATCGCTTGTACCAGGGGCGGATCGACCGGATCGGTGCAGCGCTGAGCCAGGCCCCTGATTTCCGCTCGTTGACGCTGCTGCCGGGCGCTGGCCATTGGGTACAGTTCGAGGATGCCGCCGAATTCAACCGGCACCTGTTGAAAGCGCTGGCCAATGGCGGCGCCATGCCGGTTCAAGATTCCAGCGCGTCGGCCAGTTCAGGCGCGGATGCGCCGAAGGCGTAGACGTCCATGCCCAGCGCGCCATAGGTGACGCTGTCGTGCAGGCGCAGCGGCGGCGCCTGCCGGCCGCCGGCCCCCGCGGCGACAAACCACGGCAGCAGGTGTTCATCACTGGG